>WQZC01000090.1 GCA_009780925.1 Actinomycetes bacterium
ACGTCCAGTCGTTGCTGGCCGGTGCGGTGCTGTTGATCATCTCGTTTCTGATGGTCATGCTCGGCGTGGTGGCCGACCTCATTCGAACCAACCGCATCCTGAACGAGGATGCGTTGGAGCACATCAAGAAGATGCGCTTCGGGTCTCCGGGTTCTCAACTGGTGCCGATAAGCGCGCGCAATGAGTCGTCCAGTCCGCTGGAGCGTTCCGCGAGCCTAGGCGCAGCCTCGGTGAGCGACGACCAGTAGCCCGACGCGTCGCGGCGCAGCGCAATCACCTGTTCGATCACCCGGGCTGGATCGAAGCTTCGCGCGCTGTGCACGAAGCGTTCCAGGCCTAGGTCCTGGAACGCGCCCCAACTCTTGCGCTCGTATCCAAGATGGATCGCGGGTACTCCGGCCAGCAGCGCTTGCAGCGCGCCGTGCAACCGAACGGAGATCACGGGACCCGTGTTCCCGGCCAACACATCTCGGACGAGTCCGCCTGCTGTGAAACCCATGTCGCGGTAGAAAGTGCGATCGCTCTTGTCCGCGCTGCCCTCGGTCTGCACGCCCCAGGTGACGGCACCGAGACCGGAGGCGAGCCGGCGCAAGCGTTCGGGATACGACTGTGCTCTGGGCAACGCCCGCGCCACGATCATCGGTGAGCCATGCAGTTTCTCGTGTACCGGAACGTCGCTGAGCGTCTCGGCGAGTTCGAGCACAGCGAGATCCGGGGTGCGTCGCACGTTCTTGTCGGCCAGTTCAGTCGACGATCGGTCATCGCGCAAATGCACAGCGCTCGTTCGCGCCAGGAGACGCCTGACCATTTCCCCCACCGGGCCGCGCAGCGGACCGACGCTTTGCGGAAGGTAGACCGAGGGGGCATCTGACCGCGCGGCGGCTAGCAGCGGGGGCAGATGGTTCAGCGTTGTCCCGATCGCGTTCACATAGCTGCCGGCTCGCAGATAGCCGCCCCCGACGGCGACAAACGCGTCCGCCCGCTCGAGCACAGCCGCCGGGCGTCCCGGGAAGACTCTTCTGGTGACCGGGTTGAACGCCAGTCCGACCGCGTTGCGCGCCGCGCGCAAGGTGGCTCGATCAAACGCGCGCGTTGCCGTGCCAAGGCCCACGACATTCGTCAAGTCGGTCAGACTTGCCGGGTCCATCGCCAGCACCACGATCTCGGCGGGATCAATGCCCGCCCGATGCAGCCGTTTCAGGGTGAGGTCGATGAGCAGGCCGTCGCCCGCATTCGCCCGGCTGTACGCGTGGGTCACCGCGATCATGGTTGCTCCGGTCCGCGCGACACTCGGTCGGAACCATAGGCGCGGCCGGGACCCGCGTCGGCTGCGTCAAGCAAGACACGGAAGTACTGCGCGCTGATGTGGCCCAAGTCGAGCGTGTCGGCCAGACGCGCCGAGGCGCATCGGGCCAGGGCCTCCGCCGCGTCGGGGTGCTTGACCAGGTCGTCGAGCGCGGCGGCCAGCTCGTCCACGGACCCGGGGGCGACGACTCTGGCGTTCTCGCCGTCCGAGACGTACTCGCCGAGCCCCCCGAGATCGGTGGCGACGACCGGGACGCCGGCCGCCATCGCCTCGCCAAGCACCACCGGGACGCCGTCCTGGTCCCCATCAGCGGCGACTCGGGAAGGGATCGCCGCCGCCGCCGCCCGAGCGAACTCGTCCATGACCCCCTGCCGGGGAAGCGCGCCGAGGAACCGCACCCGGTCCGTCATCCCAATCCTGTTCGCCAGCGCTTCTAGGCCGGCTCGGGTCGGACCGTCCCCAATCACCACCACCGAGACCGGTCGCACCCGGGCAGCAGCCTGGATCAGGATGTCGACGCCCTTCTTGTCAGCGAGTCGACCGACGAACAGCACCCGGCCGGGTTCTGGGCGCCGCTGGCCGACTTCAGTCGCGATCCGTGCGACATCGATCCCCATGGGGATCGCAGGCGAGACCGGGCCAATCTGTCGCAGCTGCTCGCCGATCGCCGCGCTGACCGGGATCGTTGCCGAAGCCCTGCGCAGCACGGCCCGTTTCAGCCTCCGCGTCGCTCCGCCCCGCAAGGTGTACGCGTCCGCGCCGTGGGCGGTGACGACGTACGGAACGCCGGTCGTTCGGCGTAATACCCAAGCCACCAGGCCAGCGGGCACGATCCAGTGGGCGTGGATGACGTCGGGGCGCTCCCGTCGCACCTGCCGGGCCGTCGCGAGCATGAAAGCTATTGCCAGCGGGCCGGCCTCGAGCCAGCGCCACCGGTGGGCGCGCAGGTTGGGCATGATCGCGCCGTTCGCGAGTCCCTCGAAGCGGCGTGGGAAATAGGCGAAGCGCTGAACGCGAACCCCGTCGATGAGCTCCTGGCGCGCGCCACGTGGCACTCGGGGAACAATCGCAGTCACCTGGGCCCCGTGGGCGGCGAGCGCGCTCGACAGCGTCAAGACGAACTCCGGGGTGCCATCGCCGGCGCGGGCTGGGAACGTGGTAGCCAGCACAAGCACGCTCAGCGGGCGCTCGGCGGACCCGGGGGAGGGCGCCGACGGGGGCGGCAGATCAGCGTGCGAAGCCATGGGCACTTAGTATGGCGGCCGTGCCAGCGCTGACCGACCGGACCCCGACGCCGGACGAGTCTGGGGAGTCTGAACCGGGAGCGGGTCGCTGGCGGAGCCGTCTGGCGCGGCTTGAACGCTTGGTGAACCGACGGACGACCTCGCCGCACGCGAGGTTCTGGCTGCTCGGCACCGCGCTCGTGCTGTTCGTCGGGGTGAGCGTGGTGTCATTCCGCAGCTTGCCGAAGGGTCTGCACTTACGCCTGTGGCTGCTCCCGGTGCTGATGCTCGGCACCACGCCGCTCACTGCGTTGGCGAATGCGGCTGAGTACCGGGTCATGGGCCGGATGTGCGGATACCACGTCACCTGGATGAACTCAGCCCGGCTGACGGTCATCGCCACAGCGGCCAATTTGCTGCCCCTGCCAGGCGGGATCGTGATCCGCATGCAGGCGTTGCGGCAGCAGGGCAGCAACTATGGCCGGGCATTCGTCGCGAACCTGGTGGCTTTCGTGGTCTGGTTGGGCGCTGGGTCATTGGTCATCGGCCTGCTGTTCGTCGCCACCGACCGCAACCGGTTGGCGGGTGCTGCGCTGTTGGTGGCGGGTATCTTGTGCCTGGCGCTGATGGCGTTGCTGCTGCGAAAAGTTGCTCCGGAGCAGACGTATCAGCTCCTAGGGAGCTTCGTTGTCGTGGAGGCGTGGACGGTAGCGGTCAGTGGGCTGCGGCTGTATCTAGCGTTCCGACTAATTGGTTTGTCCGCCTCGCCGGCGCAGGCGGTCGCGCTAACCGCATCGATGATCATCGCTGCCGCCGTCGGCATTTTCCCCGCCGGCCTTGGCATTCGCGAACTGATCGCCGGCGGCATCGGTGCCGCGGTGGCGCTGTCCGCTGGTGAGTCGGTGGCCGCCACCGCCTCCGACCGGATCGCTTCGCAACTCGGGTTCGCACTGCTGGCCGGCTCGTTATTGGCGCTCGGACGCCGTCGCGGGGACGCGGCCCAGCAGCCGCCTGAGGCTGACAGGCCGCATCGGGCGGAGGATGGGGCAAGCGCGTAGGCGCTCCCGGCCCGGCTCAGGCGGACGTGGGGCGGCCGTGGTGGCGCGCGGCCCGGTCCAAGCCGCGTCGGTATCGCAGTCTGAGCATTGCGGCGATCGTTGCGCCTAGCGCGTCCCCCGCGACAAACACCAACCGCGAGATGATCGCCACCGTCGCGGCGGTGCTTCCGCCCAATGACGCTTGGGTGATAGCCACGAACATGGCTTCGCGCACCCCAAGGCCGCTGGGCGCGAAGATGACAACAAACCCGGCGACCCAGGAAACAATGCCCGCGAAGACGATGGTGAAAAACCGGGGACTCGGATCGAATGTCAGCGTCACCACGTAACACGCCAACCCATTGAGCAGCCAGCCCGGCGTGTGCAGCGACACGAGCCGGACGGACTGGGTCCAAGATGGCACTTGCCGGTCCTCGGAACCGCCAAACGCCTTCTCCGCCAATCGGAAAACCCGGTCCAGCAGACCGGGCCGCAGGCAGGCCAAGCCCAGTGGGATGATCAGGAAGACCCACCAGCTCGAACGAATCGAACCGTGTTCGAGAAGCGCGAACGGGAGAAGCACTGCGGAAACGAGCGCGCCACAAACATAGGTGGCGCCCATGGACAGCGCCACGGAGTTGTATGCCACCGACCGGGTCACGCCCCCACGGGTGGCCAGCTCCCCTCGACCGAGCACCTGAAAGATTCCACCCGGGACATATTTGCCCAAGTTGCCGAGTTGGTACCAGATGAATATGTTTCGCCGACTGACCCGGGCCCCGAGCGACGCGAGCACTGAGCGCCAGACCTGGCCCAGCGTAGCCATTCCCAGGAAAGCCAGCAAGAGCCCGAGCACGATCCAACCCCACCGGGCGTGCCGGATTGTGTCCCCGTAGTCGCTCCACCCCCTGACGATTTTCGAGACAACGAAGTACAGGCCGGCAGCGGCCAGCACCGCGCCCAGCGTCGCCGATGCCGCGGCGTACCGTTTTCGTGTTTGCTTTCTTGGGGCCGGCGGCGGAGTTACCTCGGGCGATGTCATTTCCTGGTTGCTGGGGCCGAGTGGAGCGGTGGATTGTAGCTGCGCAGGACGTTCAGCGGCTTCTTGGGTGAGGACGGGATCATGCCCTCGGGATCGGGATACCCGACTGCGATCAGCATGATGACGCGCTCGTGGGGTGCCAGCCCGAGGGTCTTGGACATCTTCAGCTCGAGGGGCTCGAAATCTGGCCAATTGACAACCGTGGAGGCCAGTCCCAGAGTCTCCAGAGCGAGCATGAAGCCCATTGCGGCAAGCGCGGCATCAATGTAGATGGTGTGCCGGTCGCGGGGCGAGAAGTATGAATCCAGGTTCCCCTTGACCACAATTATGGTGGGGATCTGCTGGCGGTATCCCGCAGTTCCAACCGGGACTGCGGCCACCTTCCGGACGAGGGCTGGGTCATCGAAGACGAGATACTCGTAGGGAAGCCTGTTGCACGCGGTTGGTGCTTGCCGTCCAACGAGCAGCGCCTTGTCGATCAGTTCTCGCGGCACTGGCTTGTCCAGGAACCAGCGCACCGATCGACGCTGCTCGGAGAGGGTGAGGAGCTGCTCGCAAGTCACGCCGCCGACCACGCCGTCCTTGCGGGCGAATGGCACCTGGTCGTGCGTTGCGGGTTGATAGGTGATCTGCTCCAACTCGAACCGTTGCTGCGCGGCGGCGATGGCCGGATCGGACGTGTCGACCACCTCGAAGTAGCGCGCCAGCACGTTCTGCGCCCAGGTGAGCTCGGCTTCGTCGATGCGGCACGCGGGGCTCGCTGCCCCTAGTTGGATAGCGGCGACGTAGAAATCGAGGGTTTCGCCGATGAAGTTTTTCGCGAACACTGGGCGCAGCGGTCGCATCGACATGCCCTTCTCCAGCCGGTGAATGTTTCTGCGAAGCTCGACATGTGAGATGCGTGCTTTGTCCAGATTGCGATAGTATTCGCGCCGACCGCGAAGCACCGCGTATTGCTCACGGTTGAAGGTGAGCAGCCCACCGATCGCGTAGAGCGTCGCGGTGAGCCGATTCAGCGCGCCTGCCTCGAGCGTCCAATGGGTAACGAGCTCGTAGGCTCTTCGAACCCACGAAATTGCCAGGAGGTTCTTCGCTAGCTTGATCAAACGTTTGAGCATGGTTGGCCCCAAAGAGACGCGTTGGATTGGGCGGTTAGATTTTAGCGTTCGCGGCCTGGTCAGCCGGCGCGCAGCACATGGGCGAGCACCTCGAAGTTTCTTGTCGAACGCCGCTGCGCCTCAGGCAGGTTGTCTGTTATGCGAGCAACCAGCGCGTCGCGCTCGGAGAGCACCTTCTCGACTTCGGTGACGATCCTGCCAGCATCTCGCAACTCTGAGTAGTCGAGCGCGAAGTCTTCGATGCCGAACGGTGCGAGCACCTCCGCGTACTTGTGTGACCAGCCGATCACCACTGGCGGCACCAACTCGGTGAGTGCCGAGATCATGGCATGGAACCGTGACGCGACCAGTGCCTGCGACTCTCCGATCACCGCGCGCAACTCGGTTGGCAGCAGATCATCATCGAAGAAGATCAGGTTGTCCTGATTGCTGACGAGCCCGGCGATTTGGCGGCACACCGGGAGGTCGTTCAGACTGCTCACGCCGCGGTTTAGGAGCGCGGAGTGAGCGATCATTACCACTCGAAGCCCGGTGCGTTCGCCGACGAGGTCGATGAATTCGGCCATTATCTTCGGGTAGTCGATGTCGGTGCGTTCCATGTGGGTGGCGACGACCTGGCTCGGGGAAACCGTGAGGTATGGCCCCGGGCCATGCGCCGCGAGTCGTTCGCTCATTCGGGTCCGGGTGGCGTCGGGTACCCGCATTGTGAAGGCCAAGTCGCCGGCCGGCGTGAGGTTCTTCAACCGCAGCTTCCGCAGGAATCCCTCGCTGAGGTCGCCGCGCGGGCAGATGCGGGCCAAGCGGGGGAGGGTGAGCTTCGCGAGCAGCCGGTTCACGGGCTTCTTGAACGGGCCCATCGCCTGGGCGCACTTGACCACCTTGGTGCCCAAGAGCATCGGAACCCATGCGGCCAGCGCGGTGTAGATGTTCATCGCGGTCCGGCGGTCGTCAGCAAACGAGATCCCGAAGATGTCCGCGACCGCGTCGGCGTCGGCGATCGTGCGAAGCGTGCGGTTCCTGAGTGCCCAGCGCCAGGGCAGGCGCATCGATCGCAGCAGGCCGGCGACGAAGGCTAGGGGAGCCTGGACGAGGATTATGTCTTTAGGGGTCTGGGACACCACCTCGACATCGATTCCCGCAGCCGCGAAGGCTTTGCGGTCGCCGCTCGGGTGGGTCGACACCTCGACGAACCGGACTCCCTCGACGTGGTCCGGCAGATTGTCGAGCAGCGACTGCACCATCGATGCGGCACCCTTGTTGGTTGAGTAGGCCGCTCCGGTCGTGACAACGGTTGGCATTGACGACGGTCCTTCCAGTGCGTGGCGAAACCAGGCTATCGGGCGGTGAGCACGGCGTCCGACAGGGCCGGCCAGGCTGACGCGGCCCAGGGGCCGAACGAGGTGTCGGTGAGCGCCACCAACCCCAGACCGGCGGCCGGGTCGACCCAGAACATGGTGCCGGCCTGCCCGAAGTGCCCGAAGGTCGCCGGCGAGTTGCGCGCCCCGGTCCAATGCGGCGACTTGCGCGCGCGGATCTCGAAACCCAGCCCCCAGTCGTTCGGGTCCTGATGGCCGAACCCTGGCAGCACGCCGCGCAGCCCGGGGTATTGCACCGTCGTCGCCTCGGCGAGCGTTGACGGGTGCAGCAGCCCGCGCGGGGCCAGCAGCTCGCGTACTACCCGCGCCAAATCGGCCACTGCGGAAACCCCGCCATGCGCCGGCGACCCCGGCAGCGAGGTGTTGCATAGCCGCAGCGGTGCCAGCGCCTCGGTGAAGTAGGTCGAGAACGGTATCCCGGTCGCCGCCGCCACCATCTGCGCGGCGAGCTCGAAGCCGACGTTGGAGTACACCCGGCGGTGCGCGGGTGGGAACAGCCGGGTGGGCGCGTCGGGCGCGAGCCCGGAGGCGTGCGCCAGCAGATGCCGCAGGGTGACCTCGGGGAGCGGCGGGTCCCCGAGACGCAGCTGCCGCCCGGGCGAAGGCGCTGCGCCGTGGAGCAATGCCGGGTCCACCGGATCGAACAACCCCACCGCACCCTCTTCGACCGCTAGCAGGATAGCCAGCGCCACCAGCGGCTTGGTCACCGAGGCGAGCGGGAACTCGTGATCAATCGGGCCGCGCGTCGCGACCACGCCGCTCGCGTCCACCACGGCTGTCGCCGCGACACCCACCGGCCAGTGGTCGATCTCGGCCAGCGCCGCCGCGAGGCTCCTCGCCGATGGTCGCGGCGGTGCTGACGGCTGCGGGAGAGAGGTCACCAGGTGTCCCGGTGGGCTCGGAGTGGCCTCGGGCGCGCGCTGCGTGGGTCCGCTGCCGGTCTGCTCAGGTGGTCATGGGGCGGTGGCAGCGGCGCGCCAGGTCGGTTCCGCATCAGGCCCCCAGCCGGGCTCGGGCCGTCGCCAACAGCGCCGGCAGCTCGACGGCCGCGCCGTCCGGTAGGGCGTCCCAAGCGAACCAGCGCAAGTCCAGCGACTCGGAGCTGCGCACCGGTGGCGTGCCCGCCGGGGCCAGGGCCAGGTAGCAGGTGTCGAAATGGCGCGTCGGCACGCCGAGCGAGCAGGTGATCGGGTGGATGGAAAGCGCCAGCGGCGCCGGGTCGAGGGACAACCCGTCGATCCCGCTCTCCTCGCGCGCCTCCCGGGCCGCCGCGTCGCGCACGGCGGCGTCTTCCGGCTCGCAGTGCCCGCCCAGCGGCAGCCACTGGCCCGCGCGGGGGTGCAGGGTCAGCAGCACCGCGCGCCGCGACGGGTCGAGAACCACCGCGCTGGCGGTCAGGTGCCCGGCCGCGCAGCGCCGCCACATCGCGTCCGGCCGGGCCGCGAGGAATCCCAAGAACCCCTGCCGCACGGAGGCTTCGTCGGGGGAGGCAGGGATGAACGCGGTGATCACCGACACCGCGTCCGCGTGCAGCGCGGGCGGCGCCTCGCCCGCCCCGGCGGCGTCCCGCCGACCCAACGCGACGCCCTCTTCTCGGCCCAGCGCGACGCCCTCCTGGCGGCCGATCGCCATGCCTTCGAGACGACCCTGCGCCAGACCCTCACGGCGGCCTGACTCGATGGCCTCGGCGGTACCCAACCGGAACAGGTCGTCCGCAGCGGGCCGGATCAGCGGCGCGCCGCCCCGGCCGTCGTCAGCCAACACGCCGTCGCGGGCCAGGCCGCGCACCACCGCGACCGGCGTGCCGGACAGCTTGCCTTTGACCAAATCGGCGGCAGCGGCGATCTCGTCCGCGACCGCCACCGTGGTCACCGCCAGCACATTGCCGTGCCGGTCGCGCTCACCGCGCGCGTCGCGCACCGCGGTCAGCCCGGCGACCCCGATGGCGACATCGGTTATGCCGTCGCGCCACGGCCGGCCCAATGAGTCACTGATCACCACGCCGACGGTGACGCCGAGCCGGGCGGCCAGCGCGTCCCGCAGCGCGGCGGCGGAGCGGTCCGGGTCGACCGGCAGCACGGCGATCTCGTCGCGGGCCACGTTCGAGGCGTCCACCCCGGCGGCGGCGAGCACCAGCCCGCGCCGGTCGGCGACGATCCGCAGCTGGCCCCGCCGCGCCACCTCGCGCACGGTCTCGTCGTCGATCGCGGCCTGCCGCGCCGCCTCCCGCTCGGCGGGATCGACGCTGGCGAGCTTGACCAGCCGGCCCTCCACTTTGGAGACCGCCTTGGAGGTGACCACCAGCACGTCCCCGTCGCGCAGCGGGGGCGCGTGCTCGGCGATCGCGGCGGCCAGGTCGTCGCCGGGCCGCAGCTCGCCGATGCCGCGCACCGGGAGAATCTCAAGGCGGTCGGCCGCGTGATCAGCCACCGGCCACCGCCACCGCCGCGCGGACCATCGTCGCCGTGGCCTCGTCGTCGGTCATCAATAGCGGCACCGCGCGCACCGTCACGCGGGGAACCTCGGCGGTGTCGCTCTCGTGGATCAGCCAGGCGTCCAGCATCCCGCCGTCCGCGCGCGCCCCGTAGTGGCGGCCGACGCCCTCGGCGCTGACCTCGACCCCGATCACCGGCAGGCACGCGTCGGCCATGCCGCGCACCGGCGCGCCATCGATGATCGGGGAGAGCCCGACCACCGGCGCGGCCGTCGCACGCACCGCCTCGCGGATCC
>WQZC01000091.1 GCA_009780925.1 Actinomycetes bacterium
CGTCGGCGGCGGAGCCGGGGGGGACAGCGTCGGCGGCGGCCGAGCCGGGCGGGGCGGCGTCGGCGACGGAGCCGGGGGGCGTGGCCAGCAACAGATGCACCCCAGTGACCTCGTGCCCGGCGTCCAGCGCGCGAGCCGCCGCCACCGCCGAGTCGACGCCGCCGCTGAGCGCGGCCACCACCCTCACGCCGGCTCCCGAGCCGCTGGCCGGGGCGCGACCCGCGCCGCGAACCGAGCCGGCGCCCGGCGCGCTGACCGAAGCACGGACCGTGGCGCGGATCCGGCGCGGCGCGTCGTCTCATCCAGGCATGGCATAGGTGACCAGCTTACGGTTGCCAACCGGCCGCGCCGAGGCTGTCATTCTGGTGTGGTGCGCAAACCAAGCTACGACTTCGCGGTGGTGGGCGGCGGCATCGTCGGACTGGCCGCCGCGCGCGCCCTGCTCGCCGCCCGCCCCGGCGCCAGTCTGGTCCTGCTGGAGAAAGAGGACCGTCTCGCCGCCCACCAGACCGGGCGCAATAGCGGCGTCATCCACTCGGGCATCTACTACCAGCCCGGAAGCCTGAAAACCGAGCTGTGCCGCCGGGGCTCGGCGGCCACCCGGGCGTTCGCCGCCGAGCACTCCATCGCGGTGCGCACCTGCGGCAAGCTGTTGGTCGCGACCAGCCCCGCCGAGTTGGCGCGGATGGCCGCGCTGGAGCAGCGGGCCGCCGTCAACGGCATCACCACCCAGCGGCTCGACGCCGCCGAGCTGGCCCGTCGCGAGCCCAACGTGACGGGCTGCGGCGCGCTGTTCGTCCCGGCGACCGGGGTCATCGACTACGCCCTGGTCGCCGAGGCGTTGCGCGCCGACCTCGCCGGCGCGGGCGCGACGATCCTGACGGGCCGGCGGGTCACCGGCATCGTCGAGGCCGCCGACCGGGTCCTGATCGACGCGACGGCGCGGGACGGGCGGCCGCAGGACGGGAGCCCGCTGGACGGGGGCGGGCAGGACAGGGGCACATGGGACGCGACCCCGCGGGACGCGACGGCGCGGAACGGAGGCGCCAGGGACGGGGCCGCCCGGGACGAGCGGCTCACCGCCGCCCGGCTGGTGGTCTGCGCCGGCCTGCAAGCCGACCGGCTCGCCCGTCTCGCCGGCCTGCGCCTGGACCTCGCGCCGCTGGACATCGCAATCGTGCCGTTCCGGGGCGAGTACTACCGCCTGCCCCCAGCGCGCGACGACCTGATCAACCACCTGGTGTACCCGATCCCCGACCCGGCGCTGCCGTTCCTGGGCGTGCATCTGACCCGAACCCCCGACGGCGGGGTCACCGTCGGGCCGAACGCCGTGCTGGGGCTGTCCCGGGAGGGTTACCGCAAAGGGTCGGTCAACCCTCGCGACGCGGCCGATTGCCTGCGCTTCCCCGGCTTGTGGCGCCTGGCCCGGCGCAACCTGCGCGCCGGGATCCGTGAACAGGCCAACTCGCTTCGCAAACGCGGGTACCTGCGCGAGTGCCACAAGTACTGCCCGTCGCTGACCACCGCCGACCTGACCCCCCATCCGACTGGGATCCGGGCGCAGGCGATGCGCCGGGACGGAACGCTGATCGACGACTTTCTATTCGCCCAGACCGATCGCATGCTGCACGTGCTCAACGCCCCATCGCCCGCCGCGACCGCGGCGCTGCCGATCGGCGGACTGATCGCCGCCCGCCTGCTCGCCGCCGACGATGACGCATGGCTCCGGGACCAAGGCTTCCAGCTCCTCCCCCGCCGCGAGACGGTGGTCAGGAACGCCGACGTCAACAAGCTGCGCGACGAGCTGCTGGCGTGAACCCCGCGCTGCTCGACGCCGATGTCCTGCGCGCCGCGATCTCGCGCCCCGCTGACGTCTTCGGGCCGGATGGCCGCGGCGTGGCCGATGACGCCATGGATGGCGCCGCGCACCTGCCTCAGCTCAAGCACACGCCTTTGTTCCAGGACGGATCCATGCGGTACAACCAGGACGCCAGACTTGGGCTGGCATTGACGTTCAGGCACCCGTTCCCGTTGAGCAGGAGGGTCCAGATCTGACCTCCGGCCGCCAGCGGCGCCGCCCAGCCGGAGATGTCGCCCTGCAACCGGTTGCCGCTCAGGTCAAGGGTGTGCAGGCCGGTCAGGCCAGGGAACCAGGCGGGCAGATCGGTCAACTGGTTCGCGCCCAGCATCAGCGTGTTGAGCGCCGTCATGCCCTGCAGCGAATCCGGCACCGCCGCCAGCTTGTTGCCGCCCAGCGCGAGCACGCGCAGACTGCTCATCCCGCTGATCCACGTCGGCAGATCGGTCAGTTGGTTGCCACCCACGGCGAGGTTGACCAGCTGGGTCAGCGAGCCGATAGCATCGGGCAGGGCCGCGAACTGGTTGCCGCTCAGATCGAGCGTGGTCAAGGCGGGCAGGCCGGCCAGGGCGGCAAATCCACTGGAGTCCGCCGTCAACAGGTTGCCGCCCAGGTTCAGGGTGGTGAGGCGGTCCAAGCCCGCGATCGCGTCCGGCACGTCGACCAATTGATTGCCACTCAAGTTCAGGCTCGTCAAAGCGGTCCAAGCGATGGACGGCGGCAGCGCGCTCAGTTGGTTGCCGCTCAAATCGAGGCTCACCAGGGAAACCAAACCGCCGATGGCATCTGGCAGCTGCGCCAGCTGGTTGCCGCCAAGGTCGAGGCTGGTCAGGCCGGCTGGCAGGCTGGCCGGCGCGCTGGCCAATTGGTTGCCGCCCGCCCACAGCGTCTTAAGGTTGGTCAGCCCGCCGATCGACGCCGGCAGCGCGGTCAACCTGTTGCCAGCCAGGTACAGCCCGGTCAGGTTGGTCAGCCCGGCGAACGCGTCCGGCAACGCGGTGATTCGGTTGCTGTCCAGGAGCAGCGACTTGAGTTTGGTCAGCGAACCGATCGAGGCCGGCACGGCGGTCAGCTGATTGCCGGTCAGGTTCAGGCCGGTCAGGCTGGTCAGCGCGCCGAACGACGCCGGCACCGCGCCCGTCAGCGCGTTGTAGCTCAACGACAGGTCCGTGACATGGCCGCCGGCGCAAGTCACGCCATACCAGACGCACACGTCGGTTCCGGTGTTCCACCCAGTGGCTGTGCTCCATCGCGGGCCACCGGTCCCCTGATACAGATCGAGCAACGCTGTCCGCTCCGACGCCGGCACCGACGGCCCTTTCACAGTGACCGTGATGGTTGGGCTGACCGCCTGGCGGAGGTATTTCACCTGCGGGATCAGGAACCGGAACTTCGCCGATGTCCCGCTCGCCACACTGTTGGTCACCCGGGCGAACGTCCCCGTCTTGGTGACCGCGGTGGTGGCGACCGCGACCCACGCCTTGCCGTTGTAGCGCTGCAGCGTCGCCTTCGCCCCAGATTTGAACGGCGACATCTTCCCGGACAGAGTCGTCGTGTTCTTGCCCATCGGCAGGGTCGCACTCACCGAGGAAACAGTCACCTTGGCCTTGCGGTACCCGTCCACATACCGGCTCGCGGACGCGACCGCGACCCGGGCCCCCTGCTTGACCGCCACCGCCCGGAACGCGACCCGGTTGGCCGCCGAGTCCACCGCCGCCACCCGATACGCGCCGGCGGCATTGGTGGTGCGCGTCTTGACCACAGTCACCCATTTCGTCCCCGACCGGCGCTGCACCGCCACCACCGACCCCTTTGGAGTGTTGGTGACCTTGCCGGAGAAAGTGACCTTGCCGCCCACCGTCACCGCGCCCGCCGATGTTTTCAGCGACACCGCCCGACGCGCCACAGCCGCGTCCGCGCTTGGCGCCACCAGTGCGGAACCGGCCAGTAGCGTTCCCGCGATCGCCACCGCCGCCGCTCGCCGCGACCACACCTGACGAACGCCCATCGCGTCTCTCCCTAGAACGGCGGGTCACACCAACCCGGGTCCGCGCCGCGCACAAGACCTCGGGAACGACCCTTCCCTTGTGATTCTAGGGTAAATAGGGGTTCGCCGGGCGGTCGGTCGTGCCTCAGCGGGGCGGCGCGTCGAGCCGAGCCCACGGCGCGCCGATGCGGGCAGCGCGGCGCGGCCAGCCCGGGCGGTCAGCCAGACGTGTCGGTCCGCGGCACGCGCGCCTGGCGGGCGACCACCACGCCGACGACGGCCAGCGCGGCCATGGCCAAGTCCAGGGTGACGAACGCGGTGGTGTAGCCGATCACCGCGCGCTCGGCTGCGGCCACCAGGATCCCGCCGAACCCGGTGGTCAGCGCGCAGGTGACCGCGTCGCCCAACTGCAACGCGGCGGAGTCCGCGCCCCGGTCGGCGTCGGTGGTGTAGTGCAGCAGCAGCACCCCCATCGACGGCATCGCCAGCCCTCCGCCGAAGCCGGCCACCGCCCAGGCGAGGTACATCCACCAGCCCGGCACCCCCGGGCGCGCGATCACCGCCGCGCCGACCGCGCCGAGCACGAGCAACACGAAACCCGCCCGGATCAGCGCCCCGCGCGCCGCCAAGCGCACCCGGTCGCGGCCCTGCAACCACGAGGCGATGGCCCAGGTCACCGCCGAGGACACCAGCGGCAGCCCGGACGCGGTGGCCCCGTAGCCGTGCTGCACCGACAACGCCAACGGCACCATCGCCTCCACCCCGAACATCGACCCGGCGAGCAGCCCGCGCAGCGCCACCGCCGCCGGCACCCCGTGCCGGGCCCGAAACGTGCCAGCGGGCAGCAGCGCGCGCAGCCCCCAGGCGAGCAGGGCGATGCCGACCACGGCGGCGGCCACCGACCCGGGCGATGGGTGCTGCCCGGCCGCCTCGATACCGGCCACCCCGGCGGCGGCGGCCAGCGCGCGCACGATCCGCCGCCGGTCGCCGAGCCCGGCCCCCGGCTCGGCGGAGGAGGAGGCGAACGAGCGCCGCAGCACCGGGACCAGCAACGCCGCGCCAATCAACGCGAACGGCAGCAGGCCCAGGAACACCAACCGCCAGGAGACGTGCTGGGTCAGCGTTCCGGACACCAGCGGACCGATCAGCGATGGCAGCACCCAGGCCGAGGCCATCGCGGCGAAGATCTTCGGCCGCAGGAACCCGGGATAGGCCGACCCGATCATCACATAGATGGAGGTCATCAGCAGCCCTCCGCCCAGGCCCTGCACGCACCGGCCGGCGACGAACTGGACCATGGTGGTGGAGGTGCCCGAGATCGCCAGTCCCGCCGCGAACCCGCCGAGCCCCATCGCCGCCGGCAGCCGCGGCCCGCGCGCGTCGGAGACTTGCCCGGCCACCACCATGCCGACGATGTTGGAGACCAGGAACCCGGTGAACGCCCAGCCGATCGCGCCCACCGCGCGCAGATCGCGGGCCACCGTCGGCAGCGCCGGCGCGACCGCCATCGACTCGAACGCCAGCAGCGTGGTCAAGATGATGATGCCGGCGCTGGCCGCCCGATACCGCCCCGCGAAGATCGATGACGGCGCGGCACCCCCGCTGGCCCCGACCGCCGTCACCGTCACAGCATCCCAGCCGGGCCGCCCGGACGCGCGCTGGGACCGGTCAGCGCGTCACGCGGTGCGCTTGGCGAGCTCCTCGGTCAACTGCGGAACCACCTCGAACAGGTCGCCGACGACTCCGAAATCGGCCAGTTCGAAGATCGGCGCCTCCGGGTCCTTGTTGATCGCGACGATCGTCTTGGAGGTCTGCATCCCGGCGCGGTGCTGGATCGCCCCAGAGATGCCAACGGCCAGGTACAACTGCGGGGAAACGGTGACCCCGGTCTGCCCGACCTGCATGGTGTGCGGCACCCAGCCGGCGTCGGTGGCGGCGCGCGAGGCGCCGATCGCGGCGCCGAGGGTGTCGGCGAGGGCCTCCAGCAGCTTGAAGTTGTCCGCGTTGCCCATGCCCCGCCCACCGGAGACGATCACTGCCGCGTCGGCTAGCGCCGGCCGGCTGCCCTTGGCCTCGGACACCCGCTCGAGCACCTGGGCGGCCTTGGCGCCGGCGGAGACGGCCACCGCGACCGGGACCACCGCTCCGGCGGCGGGCGCGGCCTTCGGCTCGACCGAGTTGGCCCGCACGGTGATCACGGGCACCCCAACGGTCACCTTTGAGGTGACCGTCATCGCCCCGCCGAAGACCGACTGGACCGCGCTGGCGTCGGGGTTCACCGCCACCGCGTCGGTCAGCAGCCCGGAGCCGATCTTGACCGCCAGCCGGGCGGCGATCTCCTTGTTCTCCGCGTTGGAGGTGACCAGCACCGCGGCCGGGGAGGTCTGGGCCACCAGCTGGGCCAGCGCCTCGGCCTTGGGGGCCACCAGGTAGTCGTCGAAGTCCGCGCCGTCCACCGCGTACACCTTGGCCGCGCCGTACTCGGCCAGCGCGGGCGCCAGCGCGTCAGCGGATCCGAAGACCACCGCGCTCGGCTCGCCGAGGGCGGCGGCGATGGTCAACAATTCGGTGGTCGCCTTGCGGACCGTGCCGGCCGCGGCGTCGACTAGGACCAGAACCTCTGCCATTTTCGTTGCCTCCCTCAGACCAGCTTTTTCGACATCAGGAAATCGGCGATGCGCGCCCCGCCGTCGCCGGCGTTCTTGACCACCTCGCCGGCTTGGCGCGGCGGGGCCAGCTCCACCGAGACCACCTGGGTGGTCGCGCTGCCAGCCCCGACCTCGTCGGCGGACAACCCCAGGTCGGCCACCGTGAGCGTCTGGATCGGCTTCTTCTTGGCCGCCATGATCCCTTTGAACGACGGATACCGGGGCTCGTTGATCTTCTCGACCACGCTGAGCACCGCCGGCAGGTCGGCCCGCACCACGTCGTACCCAGCGTCGGCCTGGCGCTCAATGGTCACTGCGGCGCCCTGCACGCTCACCTTGCGCGCGTGCGACAGCTGCGGCGCGCCCAGCGCCTCGGCCAGCATCGCCGGGATGACCGACATCCGAGTGTCGGTGGCCTCGCTGCCCGCGACCACCAGATCCCACTCCAGCGTGCCGAGCGCCTTGGCCAAGACCTTGGCGGTCTGCACCGCGCACGCGCCGTGCAGCGCCGGGTCGCACACATGCACCGCCTTGTCCACGCCCATCGACAGCGCCTTGCGGATCGACTCGGTGGCCCGCTCCGGCCCCATGGTCAGCACCGTCACCTCGCCGCCGTGCGCCTCCTTGAGCAGCAAACCCTCCTCAATGGCGAACTCGTCGGCCTCGTTGATCACCGCGTCGGAGGCGTCGCGATCGACCGTGTGGTCGTCCGACCGCAGCTTCCGCTCCGTCTCGGTGTCCGGCACCTGCTTCATCAACACCACGATGTTCATGCGTTCGACAGCCTTTCGATTCGCGTCCCGGCTATTGATCTGATCGATTCTGCCACGGTGACGACACCGCCACCCGGTGGCGACGTGACCGCCGTCTCCATCGGCGCACGCGTCTGTCCCGCGTCCTGGCGGGTCTGTCCCGCCTGCTGGCGTGTCCTCGGGGCTGGTCGCGGCCGGACCGGCCCATACCCGGCCGCCAACGCGGCGGCCACCCCGGCGGCGAGCAGGATCACCCCGACGAGCAGCAGGAAGCCGGCCCGATCGAACGGCGCGCTGTCGGCGTCGTCGACGAACACCGCGGCCGTCCCGTCGCACGTCACGCTCCCCCGCCCGCTGGCCGGCGCCACGAACTCGGCGATCACCCGGCTCGACGCGCCGCCGAGGCCGGGCTCCGTGACGTCCAACGAGGTGGCCGACCCGCCGACCGGAGTCCACGAACAGGTCAGCGCGAAGGTCATCTTGCCGTCCCGGGTGGACAGCTGATAGGTCTTTCCCCCGGTGAGCCGATAGCTCGCCGGCGGCTTGGCCGCTGAGTCGAACGCCCGCTGCCCGGATCGGTCGGCGAGCCGCCAGCCGCCCAGCGCGGCCAGCGCACCGACCAGCAACACCGCCGCCACGAGCGCGATCGGACGCGGCCCGGACCGGGCCTGCCGATGCGCCCCCCGCGCCCGCTCCGGCGACGTCATCGGGCGCCCCCCACGCCCAGGCGGGGCAGCGCCGCGCGCAACTCGTCCGCAGTGGCGAACACCTCAATGGCGCCGGCGGCGATCAGCTCCGCAACCGGCCCGTACCCCCAACCGGCGCCTACGGCGGCCACGCCGTTGGCCAGCGCGCCCACCATGTCGTGGCGGGTGTCGCCGACCATCAGCACCCGATCCGGCGCGAGGCCGCCGAGCCGGCGCAACGCGTCCGCGACGACCAGCGCCTTGTCGCCGCGAAACTCCCCTGGGTCGTCCCCGGCGATGGCAGCGAACGCGTCGGTCAGCCCGAGGTGCTCAATGATCCGCCGGGCGGCCGGCTCCGGCTTGCTGGTGGCCACCGCGACGGTCACCCCGGTGGCGCGCAGCTGGGCGAGCAGCGCGTCGACGCCCGGGTAGACCTCGACGTCCAGACAGCTGGTCGCGTAGCGCTCCCGGTAGCGGGCGATCATCTCCGGCGTGCGATCGGCGCCGATGAGCGGCGGGATGGTGCGCGCGAACGGCGGCCCGATCAGCGTGCGCGCCACGTCATCGGTGAGCGGCGGTAGGCCCAGTTCGGCGAACGTGACGCGCAGCGTGGCGATGATGCTCCGCTCCGAATCCACCAGGGTGCCGTCCAAGTCGAACAGCACGGTGTCAATCGCCCGGTCAATCGCCCGGTCGGGCACCCGGTCGGGCACCGCGCGGCACCGTTCACCCATCCCGTTCACTCATCCTCACTCGACTCACTCGACTCACTCGCCGCTGAACACTGCCTTGCCCGGTCCGTGGGCCAGGAACGAGTCCATCCCGGCGGTCCGGTCGGCGGTGGCGAACAGCGCCGCGAACAGCTCCGCCTCCAACGCGAGCCCGCCGGTCAGCTCCATGCCCAGCCCGTCGTCGATGGCGCGCTTGGCCGCGGCCAGGGCCAGCGTCGGTCCAGCGGCCAGCTTTCGCGCCAACGCCAGCGCCGTCGGATACACCTGCGCGGCCGGTGCCAGCTGATCCACCAAACCGATCGCCAGCGCCTCCTCGGCCCCGACGAACCGTCCAGTGAAGATCAGCTCTTTGGCGCGCGCCGGACCGATCAACCGGGGCAGCCGCTGCGTCCCCCCGGCCCCGGGGATGATGCCGAGCGCGATCTCCGGCTGCCCCCAGCGGGCGTCGTCAGCGCTGACCCGCAGATCGGCGGCCAGCGCCAGCTCGCAGCCACCGCCCAGCGCGTAGCCGTTGACGGCGGCGATGACCGGTTTGCCGATGCGGGCCACCGCGTCGAACGCGGAGGACAGCCGGGCGGCGTCGCGCACCATGTCCGCGTGGCTCATGGCGGCGAACTCCTTGACGTCCGCGCCGGCCGCGAACACCTTCTCCCCGCCGTAGAGCACCACCGCGCGCACCGCGCGATCGTCGCTGACCCGGGTCGCCGCCGCGCGCAGCTCCTCCTGCATGGCAGTGTTGATCACGTTCATCGGTGGGCGGACCAACCGGATGGTGGCAACTCCCTCGGTGACCTCGACTCGCGTCAGCTCGCCCATGCGCCCTCCATCTGATCATCGTGTGCCGAAGGTGATCATCGTGTGCCGCCAGCCTAATCGAATTGACGGCCGCGCGACCGCGTTTGCCGCGCGGCGCACCGGGCGCCGCCGCGCGGTGCGCCACCACCGCTCAACCCGCGCGGGCGAAGCGCCATCTCAACGCGCGGGCGAACCACCGCTCAACCCGTGCGGCGGGCAAACCAACGCTCAGCGCGCCCGGGCGAACCAGCGGTCGCCGTCCCGCGCCAGCACCACCGGCAGCCCGAAGGTGGCGCGCAGGTTCTCGGCGGTGAGCGTGCTGGCGAGCGACCCGGCGGCGACCACCCGGCCGTCGCGCAGCAGC
>WQZC01000092.1 GCA_009780925.1 Actinomycetes bacterium
GCCCCGACGCGACCGTCATCGTGGCTACCATCCAGGCGCTCAAACGGCACGGCGACGGCGACCTGGAGCGCGGCCTGCCCAACCTGTTGCGCCACGTGGACACCATGACCAAGGTGTTCGGGCTCAACGCGGTGGTCGCGGTCAACCGGTTCCCCGCCGACACCGACGCCGAAGTGGAGCTGGTGCGCTCCCGCTGCGCCGAGCTGGGCGCGCGGGCGGTCGTCTCCGAGGTCTGGGCGCGCGGCGGCAAGGGCGGGATCGACCTCGCCGAGGAGGTCGTGCGGCTGTGCGACGAGCCGTCGCAGTTCCACTTCTCCTACGAGTTGGACCAGCCGCTGGAAGCCAAGATCGAGGCCATCGCGCGCCGCGTCTACCACGCCGACGGGGTGGCGTTCACCGACCAGGCGCGGGCCGACCTGAGCGCGCTCACCGAGCACGGTTTCGGCGGGCTGCCGGTGTGCGTGGCGAAGACCCAATACAGCTTCAGCGACGACCCGAAGCTGCTCGGCGCGCCGGACGGCTTCACCGTCACCGTGCGCGAGCTGCGGGTGTCCGCCGGGGCGGGCTTCGTGGTCGCGCTGACCGGCGCGATCATGACCATGCCCGGGCTGCCGAAGAGCCCGGCCGCCACCCGCATCGACGTGGACGCCGACGGCGTCATCTCCGGGCTGTTCTGAGCGCTCGCGGCGCCGGGCCGGGCGAGCCGTTGGGCCCGCGTGGTGCCGGCGCCGGGCACCGGGGAGGGCCGCGCGCGACCGAGCGCGCAGCGTGTCGCCGGGCGGACCCTCCACCTTGGCGGCGGGCGCGCGCTAGATTCGTCGGGGCGCGCCTTCCGCGCCCCCGCGCCGCAGCGACCCTCGGAGACCCGTGCATCTGAAGACCCTGACCCTGCGGGGTTTCAAGTCGTTCGCCTCAGCCACCACGCTGCGGTTCGAGCCGGGCATCACCGCCGTGGTGGGGCCGAACGGGTCGGGCAAGAGCAACGTGGTGGACGCGATCGCCTGGGTGCTCGGCGAGCAGGGGGCCAAGGCGCTGCGCGGCGGCAAGATGGAAGACGTGATCTTCGCCGGCACCGCCGGCCGGCCGCCGCTGGGGCGGGCCGAGGTCACCCTGACCATCGACAACTCCGACAACGCGCTGCCGATCGACTACGTCGAGGTGTCGCTGACCCGTCGGATGTTCCGCGACGGGGCCAGCGAGTACGAGATCAACGGCGAGTCGTGCCGTCTGCTGGACATCCAGGAGCTGCTCTCGGACTCTGGGATCGGCCGCGAGATGCACGTCATCGTCGGCCAAGGGCAGCTCGACTCGATCCTGGCGGCCCGTCCCGAGGAGCGGCGCGGCTTCATCGAGGAAGCCGCCGGTGTGCTCAAGCACCGCAAGCGCAAGGAGAAAGCGCTCCGCAAACTCGACGCGATGGAGGTCAACCTCAACCGGCTGACCGACCTGACCGCCGAGCTGCGCCGCCAGCTGCGACCGCTGGGCCGCCAGGCCGAGGTCGCCCGCCGGGCCGCCGGCGTGCAAGCCGAGCTGCGCGACTCGCGGCTGCGCCTGCTGGCCGACGACCTGACCCGCATCGGCGGGCAGCTGGAGCGCGAGGTTGCCGACGAGCAGGCCGCGCGCGCCCGGCGCGCCCAGGTGGAGGGCGCGCTGGCCGCCGCGCGGGCGGGCGAGGCCGAGCTGGAGCAGGCGATGGTCGCCGACGCGCCCGCGCTGGCCGTCGCGCAGGACACCTGGGCCCGGCTGACGGCGCTGGAGGAGCGCTTCCGCGGCACCGTGTCGCTGGCCGCCGAGCGCGCCCGGAACCTGTCGGCCCCGCCGGAGGAGGCCCCCCCCGGCCGCGACCCGGAGCAGCTGGAGGCGGAGGCGGCGCGGGCCGGCGAGCAGGAGGCCGAGCTGGGCGCCGAGCTGAGCGCCTCCCAGCAGGTGCTGGCCGCCGCGCTGACGCACCGCCAGGAGCAGGAGCGGGCGCTCGCCGCCGCCGAGCGGGAACTGCTCGCCGCCACCCGCGCGGTCGCCGACCGGCGGGAGGGCCTGGCCAAACTGGTCGGCCAGGTGAACGCGCTGCGCGCCCGCGCCGCGGCGGCCGCCGACGAGCTGACCCGGCTCGGCGCGTCGGCCGCTGACGCCCGGGAGCGCGCCGGCGCGGCCGAGGCGCAGTTCGCCCGCGAGCGCGCGCAGGTGGGCGCGCTGGACGACGGCGAGGTGGATCTGGACGCCCGCCACGAGGCCGCCGTGGCCGCGCTGGAGCAGGCGCGCGCCGCCATCGCCGAGCTGACCGAGCAGCAACGCGACGCCGAACGGGACCGCTCCACGTGGACCGCGCGGCACGACGCGCTGGCGCTCGGGTTGACCCGCAAGGATGGCGCCGGGGCGCTGTTGGCCGCCGGTTCCCGGCTGCCCGGGGTGCTCGGTTCAGTGGCCGCGCTGCTCACCGTCGATCCGGGCCAGGAGGCCGCCCTCGCGGCGGCGCTGGGCGCGCTCGCCGAGGCGGTCGCGGTGGCCTCGGCGGACGACGCCGTCGCCGCGTTGGAGCTGCTCAAGGCCGACGACGCCGGCCGGGCCGGCCTGCTCATCGGCGGCCCGCCGGCCGGCGGGCCCGAGTCGGCATCGGGTTCGTCGCTGGCCGCGCGCGGCGCGCGGCCCCCGCTGCCGTCCGGCGCGGTCTGGGCGGGGGAGCTGGTGCGCGCGCCGGAGCGGTTGCGCGCGGCGCTGGACCGGGCGCTGGAGGACGTGGTGGTGGTCGCCGACCTGGCCGAGGCGCGGGCGCTGATCGCGCGGGCGCCGCGGCTGCGCGCGGTCACCCGAGGCGGCGACGCGCTGGGCGCGGGCTGGGCGGCGGGCGGGTCGGCGACCGAGCCAAGCGTGCTGGAGGTGCGGGCCGCCGTGGACGAGGCGCGGCAGAACGCCGATCAGGCCGCTGCCCGGCAGGCCCGGCTCAGCGCCGAGCTGGCCGGCGCGCGAACCCGGGCGGACGCGGCCAAGGCGGGATCGGACGCCGCGCTGGCCGCGTTGAACGAGTCCGACGCGCGCCTGGCCGCGGTCACCGAGCGGCTCGGCGAGCTGGGGCAACGCGCCCGCGCGGCGACTGCGGAGGCGGCGCGCATCGACCAGGCGCGGGTGGCTGCGGCGCAAGCCCGGGACCGTGACCTGGCCGGGCTGAACGAGCTGGAGGAGCGGCTCCGCCTGGCGCAGGCGGAGCCGGCACGGGCCGAGCCGTCCACGGCGGAGCGCGACGAGCGGGCGGTGTCGCTCGCGCAGGCCCGGCAGGTGGAGCTGGACGCGCGGTTGGCGGTGCGCACCGGCGAGGAGCGGGTTCGGTCGCTGACCGGGCGCGCCGAGTCGCTGTTGCGCGCCGCGCAGGCGGAACGGGCGGCTCGTCACCGGCGGGAGGCCACCCGTCGGGCGCGCGCCCAGGGCGCGTCCGACGTCGCCGCGGTGCGCGATGTCGCCGAGCGCGTGCTGGGCAAGGTGAGCGAGTCGGCGCAGCGGGCCGCGGCCGAGCGTGAGCAGGCCCAGCTGGCCCGTGCCGACCGGGAGGCCCGCATGGCCGAGTTGCGCGCACGGACCCGCGAGCTGGACGGGCAACTGGCGCAGCTGACCGACGCGGTGCACCGGGACGAGGTGGCCCGGGCCGAGCAGCGGATGCGGGTCGAGCAGTTGCGCGCCCGGGCCGGGGAGGAGTTCGGCGTCGAGGTGGACGCGCTGCTGGCCGAGTACGGGCCGCAGGCCCCCTGCCCGCCGAGCGCGCAGGAGATGGCCGAGTTCGAGCAGGCCCGCGAGCGCGGCGAGTCCGTGGTGGCGCCGCAGCCGGGGCCGTTCCATCGGCCGACCCAAGAGCGGCGGGCGGCCCGGGCGGAACGCGACCTCGCCCTGCTCGGCAAGGTCAACCCGCTGGCGTTGGAGGAGTTCGCGGCGTTGGAGGAGCGCCACCAGTTCCTGTCCACCCAGCTGGAGGACCTCAAGGCCACCCGCCGGGACCTGCTCACGGTGGTCAAGGAGGTTGACGACCGCATCCTGGAGGTCTTCGCCAGCGCGTACCACGATGTGGCGCGCGAGTTCGAGACCGTGTTCGCGACGTTGTTCCCGGGCGGCGCGGGCCGGCTCATGCTCACCGACCCGGACGACATGCTCACCACCGGGGTCGAGGTGGAGGCGCGCCCGCCGGGCAAGAAGGTCAAGCGGTTGTCGTTGCTGTCCGGCGGGGAGCGGGCGCTGACCGCGGTGGCGCTGCTGGTGGCGATCTTCCGCGCCCGGCCCAGCCCGTTCTATGTGATGGACGAGGTGGAGGCGGCGCTGGACGATGTGAACCTCAGCCGGCTGCTCGGCTTGGTGAGCGAGCTGCGCGCCAGCAGCCAGTTGATCATCATCACCCACCAGAAGCGCACCATGGAGCTGGCCGACGCGCTCTACGGCACCACGATGCGTGGCGACGGGATCACTCAGCTGATCAGCCAACGGTTGCGCGAAAGCGAGTGAGCGACTGGGCGACGGCCCGGCGCCGCGCCGTCGCCCAGCCGCTCACTCTCCTTGATCAAGTCGCGTCTGGCGCGGATAGTTGGCATCAGACGCGACTTGATCAAGGGGATGGCGTCGCGCGCGATGCGAGGTGGCCGCGCCCGCCACGATGCTGCGGTGTTGCTGTGAGCTGGGCCGCGAGATTCCCGGCCGATCGGATTCGTCGCCTACGATGTCATGGTGTCGAACAAGTTGCGCTTGGTGAACCGGGTCGTCGTCATCGCGTTGGTCTCCTGCGTCGCGTTGGTGAGCGCCGCTTGCGCGGCGAAGTCCCCGTCCGCGCAGCCACTGACGCAGGCGCCGACCGCGGCGCCCTCGTCCGCCACCGCCGCGCCATCCGCTCCCGCTAACCCGACCGGCACCGCGGCCCCACCGACCACCGAGCCGGCGGCGACGAGCGCGCCGCCGAGCAAGACGGCCCCCCCGGCCAAGCCAGTGCATCTGAGTTCCCTGCAAAGCGACGACACGCAGTGGGGGGTCGCCATGCCGATCATCGTGTGGATGGACGTGCTGCCCAAATCGACGGTGGATTTCGTGAAGAACACCACCGTGACGGTGAACGGCGAGCCGGCGACCGGCGCTTGGTTTTGGGAGGCCACCACCCATGCTGGGGCGGCGGTCGAGGGGCACTACCGACAGAAGAACTTCTGGCCGGCGCACGCGACGATCGAAGTGACGTTCCCGTCGGCGGGCACCGCCGCCGGTCCGGGCCTGGCCTTCGACGGCAAGCTGTCCTCGTTGACGTTCCAAACCGGCCCAGCGACGATCGGCCGCGTCGACGGCGCCACCTCCAAGCTCACCGTCACCAGCGACGGCAAGGTGTGGAACACCTTCCCGGTGGCGCTCGGCGCCCCGGCCACGCCCACCATGTCCGGCACCAAGGTGATCATGGCGAAAATCCCGATGGAGAGCATGGATGGCATGCAGGTGCCATGGTCGTTGCGGCTGACCAACAGCGGGGAGTACCTGCACGCCGCGCCGTGGAACATCGGCAACATCAACGCGGGGGTACCGAGTTCCAATGGGTGCACCAACATGCTTCCCGCGGACGCGCAGACGCTGTTCAATTTCATGCAGATCGGCGACCCGGTCATCTACACCAACGTGCCCGGCAAGGTCATGCCGGTCTGGGACGGCTACGGCGACTGGAACCTGAACTGGGCCGCCTGGGCGGCCGGGGGGCAGTTCCGCAACCACTGACCGGGGCGCTCGGCGGTCGGCCGTCGGGCGCGCACTGGACGCGCGATTCCACCTCTGGAGGGTTGGTCGCATATCCTGGCTCGGTGACCATCAAGTCTCGCCTGGGCGCGCGCGCCCTCGTCACCGTTGTGCTCGCCTGTGCCGCGCCGATCCTCGCGGCCTGCGCCACGAATTCCGCCAATGACGCGACGACACCACCGGCGCCCAGCGCGTCCGCGCCGAGCAGTGACGCGGCCAGTTCCGCGCCTGAGTCGCCGGCCGCTTCCGCCAGTGCCACCGCCACCAAGGCGACGCCCAAGCCGAAACCGGTCCACATCACCTCGCTGGAGAGCGACGGCGCCACCTACGGCATCGGCATGCCGATCATCTTGCGGTTCAGCAAGCTGCCCAAGACGTCGGTGGACTTCGTCAAGGCGACCAAGGTCACCGTCAATGGCCAAGCGGTCAAGGGCGCCTGGTTCTGGGAGAAGCCGATGAAGGACGGCCTGTGGGAGGCGCACTACCGGATGCAGGCGTTCTGGCCGGGCCACGCCACGATCAAGGTGACCCTGCCCAAGGCGGGGACCAGCGCCGGCCCGGGCCTGGCTTTCGACGGCCAGCTCGCCTCGGTCACTTTCCACACCGGCCCGGCGACGATCGGACGAGTGGACGGGGTGACCTCCAAGCTCACCGTGACCAGCGACGGGAAGCTGTTCGGCGTCTTCCCGGTCGCCCTTGGCGCGTCGAACACGCCGACCCTGGTCGGCACCAAGGTGATCATGGCCAAGGGGCGCAACGAACCGATGGTGGGCTCTGGGTACTCCATCGTGGTGCCCTGGTCGATGCGGCTGACCATCGGCGGGGAGTACCTGCACGCCGCGTCGTGGAACGTCCCCAACATCCTCGCCGGCCGGCCGAGCTCCAACGGTTGCACCAACCTGCTGCCCGCCGACGCGGAGAAGCTGTTCAACTTCATGGAGATCGGCGATCCGGTCATCTACGCCACCAACATGCCCGGCATCAACGTCAAGCTGATGCCGTCGTGGGACGGCTACGGCGACTGGAACCTGAACTGGCCGACCTGGTCCGCCGGCGGGGAGCTGCGCAACCACTGACCGGCCCGACCGCGCGGCCAAGCGCGGTGCCGGGGTTCGGCTGACCCGGCTAGCATTTCCGTATGGCAAGTGACGAGGTGGGGTCACGGCCGCTGGTGCTGTCGCATGAGATGCCGGCTTGGCCCGTGGTGGTCTGCGCCGTTCTCACTGCGGCGGGGGCCGTCTACGCCGCCTGCGGCGAGGTGATCGTAGGCGTCGTCGGGGTCGCGCTATTCGGCGCGGCGTCGCTGTTGGGCGCGGCCGAGCAGTACCAACCGGACCGGCTCGAGCTGACCGATTCCGGCATCGCGGTGCGCTCGGTGTTGAGGTGGCGAAATATGCGCTGGGCGTGGTCGGAATTCAGCGAGTTCTTCCCGCGCGAGTTTGTGTTCGGGATCGGCACGGTCGGGTACCGGTTGGCGCGGACGAGCCGACACCCGGTGCGTCGACTCAATCGGTGGGTGTATGGCGTCGACGGGACCTTCAACTATCGCTACGGCGGATTGGGCGCGATGGAGCTGGCCGATCTGCTGAATCGGTATCGGCAGGCGTGCGCCGGGCCTATGGTCGCCGGCTCGGCCGCCCAGCAGTGGGCGGCGCAGGTCGGCGCGCCCGGTTCGCTTCCCGGGTCGGGTCAGGTGATTGGGCCGGATCAGGTGACCGCGCCGGTGGTGCTCTGGCGATCGAACAAGCGGCTGTCGCGGTTCATCACGGTCGGGGCCGTCATGGTTGCCTGGATCGTCTGTTTGACCCTCCTGCCATCAGCATTTGCGGGGTGGGTTGGCGGGGTTTTCGCGGCGCTGTTGGTGATCGGCCTAGGGATCGTCCGGCCCGACGGCCTGCAGCTGACTGAGTCGGGCTTCACCCGGTGGTCACCGCGGAGCCGGTGGCCCCGGCAGCGGACCTGGTGGGAATGCGGCGAGTTCCGCCCGCACCGGCGTTGGCGGCGGATCAGCTACCAGCGCCGGCTGGCGGTGGCGTCAGAAGGGGTCGACGAGCGGCGCGAGCGAATCCCGTCCGGATACGGCGGGATGAGCGCGGCGGATCTGGCGGCGCTGCTGAACCGCTACCGGCAGGCGTGTGGCGGCCAGCGTCCGCCGGTCGTGGCGAGCCCGCCAATAATCCGGCCGAGCCGCAGGTTCTAGTCGGGGGCGCAGCCCAGCGGGGCTCTCGGCCCATGCTGTGACGGCGCGCTGGTCAAGGGTTGGCCTTGGCGGAGCCAGATCACGCCGGCGCGCCGATGAGGGTGGCGGTCGCCGGGTAGAGCTGTGCCAGTCCGTCGTCCAGCGTCGCCAGCCGGGCCTGCGGGCCGCGCCGCCGTGCCAGCGCGACGAGGTAGGCGTCGGTCACCTGCCGATGGCCGAGCACCGCGCTGAGATCGACCTGCGCGTATGGGGCGGCGTTGGGCCAGAACTCGTGGCCGGGCCGCGTCGGCGACGCGGATAAACTGCAACCGTGGCCCCGTCCGCGATCCGTAGCGTCCCCCAACGATGAGGGTGCCGAGCGACATCTTGTGGAGCGAGCCGTGAGGGTGCCGAGCGACATCTTGTGGAGCGAGCCGTGAGGGTGCCGAGCGACATCTTGTGGAGCGAGCCGTGAGGGTCGCCAGCGACATCGTCCCCACCACGGGGAAGTTCGAGGTGGTGTCCGACTTCTCCCCGTCGGGGGACCAGCCGACGGCCATCGCCGACTTGGAGCGGCGGATCCGGGGCGGGGAGCGCGACGTCGTCCTGTTGGGGGCGACCGGGACGGGCAAGTCGGCCACCGCCGCCTGGCTGATCGAGCGGGTGCAGCGCCCGACGCTGGTGATCGCGCCGAACAAGACGCTGGCCGCGCAGCTGGCCAATGAGCTACGGGAGATGCTGCCGGGCAGCGCGGTGGAGTATTTCGTCAGCTACTACGACTACTACCAGCCCGAGGCGTACATCCCGCAGACCGACACCTACATCGAGAAGGACTCCTCGATCAACTCGGAGGTGGAGCGGCTGCGGCACTCGGCCACCATGTCGTTGCTGACCCGCCGCGACGTGGTGGTGGTGGCCTCGGTGTCGTGCATCTACGGCCTGGGCACGCCGCAGGAGTATGTGGACCGCTCGCTGCGGGTGCGCCTGGGGGAGCGGATCGACCGGGACACCATCCTGCGCCGGCTGGTGGACATCCAGTACGCGCGCAACGACGTGGCGTTCGCTCGCGGCACCTTCCGGGTGCGCGGGGACACCCTGGAGGTGTTCCCGATGTATGAGGAGCTGGCGGTCCGGGTGGAGCTGTTCGGCGACGAGGTGGAGCGGCTGTACTACCTGCATCCGTTGACCGGCGAGGCGGTGCGCGAGGTCAGCGAGCTGTTCGTCTTCCCCGCCAGCCACTACACCGCCGGCCCGGAGCGGATGGAGCGGGCCATCGCCGGCATCGAGGAGGAGCTGACGGCGCGGCTGGCCGAACTGAGTCGGCAGAACAAGCTGCTGGAGGAGCAGCGGTTGCGGATGCGCACCAACTACGACATCGAGATGATGCGCCAGGTCGGGTTCTGCTCCGGCATCGAGAACTATTCACGCCATATCGACGGGCGCGCGGCGGGCAGCGCGCCGAACTGTTTGCTGGACTATTTCCCGGAGGATTTCCTGCTGGTCATCGACGAGTCGCACGTGACGGTGCCGCAGATCGGCGCGATGTACGAGGGGGACATGTCGCGCAAGCGGACGCTGGTCGAGCACGGTTTCCGGCTGCCGTCGGCGATGGACAACCGGCCGTTGAAATTCGAGGAGTTCCTCGACCGGATCGGGCAGACGATATACATGTCGGCCACTCCCGGCCCGTACGAGCTGGACCGGGCCAAGGGCGAGTTCGTCGAGCAGGTGATCCGGCCGACCGGGTTGGTCGATCCGGAGGTCGTGGTCAAACCGACGAGGGGGCAGATCGACGATCTGGTGGCCGAGGTACGCGATCGCGCCGACCGCAACGAGCGGGTGCTGGTCACCACGTTGACCAAGAAGATGGCCGAAGACCTCACCGA
>WQZC01000093.1 GCA_009780925.1 Actinomycetes bacterium
GCTGTGGTTGGCGCTGCGCGCCGCGACAGCTTCAATCGGCTCGGCAGCAACCGCGAGCGGTCGCTCCTCTCGCCTCAATCGCTGTAGTGTCAGCAGTCGTGGACGAGCGGATTCGGGTGGCGGTTATCTACGGCGGCCGGGGCAGCGAGCACGGCGTCTCGGTGGTGTCGGCGGGCAGTGTGCTCGCCGCGCTCGACCCGGCCCGCTACGACGCGGTGCCGATCGGCATCACCAAGACCGGCGACTGGGTGCTGACCAAGGCGGATCCGCGGCGGCTGGCCATCACCGGGCGCGCGTTGCCCGAGGTGGGCACCGGCGCCGCAGTGATGCTGCGCGGCGGCGGCGAAGCGGCCGAGCTGGTGACGCTGGATCCGGCCGTCGGCGCTGGAGCGCTCGGCGCGGTGGATGTGGTGTTCCCGGTGCTGCACGGACCCTACGGCGAGGACGGCACCATCCAAGGCCTGCTGGAGATGGTGGGAGCGCCATACGTCGGCGCGGGCGTGTTCGCCAGCGCGGCCGGTATGGACAAAGACTTCGCCAACAAGTTGTTCGCCGCCGCCGGCATGAACGTCGGTCCGTATCAAGTGCTGCGCGCCGGCGCGCCGGTGCTGGCCGAGGACGTCGCCCACCTGGGGCTGCCGGTGTTCGTCAAGCCGGCGCGCGCCGGGTCGAGCATCGGGATCACGCGGGTCACCCGATGGGCGGACTACCCCGACGCGGTGGCGCTGGCCTTCGGGCATGACAGCAAGGTGCTCGTCGAGGCCGAGATCCGCGGCCGGGAGATCGAGTGCGGGGTGCTGGAGGACGTCGACGGGCGACCGATCGCGAGCTTGCCGGCGGAGATCAAGGTGCTGCGCGGGCACGACTGGTACGACTTCGAGGCCAAGTACCTCGATGACGCCGCCGACTTCGACCTGCCGCCCGATCTGCCGCCGGAGGTCATCGCCCGGATCCAGGCCGCCGCCTGCCAGGCGTTCACCGCGATCGACTGCGCCGGCCTGGCCCGCGTCGACTTCTTCCTCACCCCCGATGGCACGGTGGTGATCAACGAGGTCAACACCATGCCCGGGTTCACCCCGATCTCGATGTATCCCCGGATGTGGGCGGCGTCCGGGGTGCCGTACCCGCAGCTGTTGGACCGGCTCATCGATGCGGCGCTGCGCCGCGCGGGCCGCTGACGCCGCGCCCCCGTCGGCGCGACGACAACCCTGGAGCGGCGGGTTGGCTCTCCAATTCGGTGAAATTCACGGAACCCATTCGGTGAATTTCACCGAATGGGATATGATTGCCCGATGGGACCCAAGCAGTACCGGCCTCGTGTGGTGGATTCCCAGGTCCGCCGCGCGCTGCGCGGGGCTGGAGCGGTGATCATCGAAGGCAGCAAGGCCTGCGGCAAGACCACGACCGCGCAGCAGGTGGCCGTCAGCGCGGCGCGACTGGACCGCGACACCCAGCTGCGCAGGGCGGGGCTGGCTGATCCGAACGTGTTGCTCGACGGGCCGGTCCCGCGCCTGATCGACGAATGGCAGCTGGTTCCCGAGGTGTGGAACGCGGTGCGGGTGAGCGTGGACGATCGGGGAGCGCCAGGCCAGTTCGTGCTCACCGGATCAGCCACGCCGGCCGACGACGAGACCCGGCACAGCGGCGCGATGCGGTTTCTGCGCGTCCCAATGCGGCCGATGTCGCTGCTGGAATCAGACGTGAGCAGCGGGGCGGTCTCACTCGCCGCGCTGTGGAGCGGCGCGGCCCCGGAGCCGCGCGCCACCGCCTCATGCCTCGAGGAGATCGCCGAATGCGCCTGCCGGGGCGGGTGGCCGGGGCTCGCAGGCCTCGAGTTGGATCTGGCCCAGGATCTCAACCGGTCCTATCTGCGCGCCGTTGGAGCGGCTGACATCGTGACCGCCGATGGGGTGCGCCGGGATCCTCGAAAGGTCGCGGCATTGTTGAGCGCATTGGGCCGAAACACTGCGACGTACGTGTCGAACCGCAGGCTGCAGACGGATTCCGCCGCTTTCGGGCAACCCATTGACGCGACGACCGTCGCCACCTACTTGGACGCTTTGGAGCGCCTTTGGGTGCTGGCCCCGCAGTATGCCTGGGGTGGCCACCTGCGTTCCGCCGCCGCAGCTCGAAAAGCGCCCAAGCGGCATTTGGCCGATCCGTCGTTGGCGGTCGCGGCGATGGGCGCCGCGCCGGATGACTTGATGCGCGACCACGCGGCATTCGGGCAGGTCTTTGAGACCCTGGTGTTCAGGGATCTGAGCGTGTACGCGCAGGCTGGCGGATTCGAGGTGCGCGCTTTCCAGGACGCGAAAGGCGCCGAGATCGACGCGGTCGTGGTCACAGGCGCGCAATGGGCTGGCGTTGAGGTGAAGCTCACCGGTGCCTCGGCGGTCTTGGACGCTGCCGCAAGTAACCTGCTGGCCAGTGCGGCGCGGATGACCAGCCAGCCAAGGTTTCTCGCTGTGATCACCGCCGTCGGTCCCACCTACACCCGCCGCGACGGGGTGCACGTCATCCCGGTCACCCAGCTCGGGCCATGAGACGCCGCCGTGCCGCCGCAGGGGCCGATACTGCAATGGTGTCCTGGCCGAACGTGCTGCGCCGCGTGGCGAAAAGGATCAAAAGCGATGGCCTCACCGATCGGGCCGGCGCGCTGACCTACTTCGGGGTGCTCGCGGTGTTCCCGGCGCTGCTGGTGCTGGTGTCGGTGCTCGGCATGCTGGGTGTGGGCACCACGCATCGGCTGCTGGACGGTCTCGGCAGCGTCGTCCCGGGGCCGGTGCACTCTTTCCTCACCACCGCGATCGAGCAGGTGTCCGGTCGCGGCGGGGCCGCCGGGGTGGCGGCCGCGGTCGGCGCGGCGATCGCGCTGTGGTCGGCGTCGGCGTATGCGGCCGCGTTGACGCGCGCCATGAACGCCATCTACCGAGTGGGCGAGGGGCGGCCGTTTTGGCGCACCATGCCGCTGCGCCTCGGGGTCACCCTGGCGCTGGTGTGCACCGCGAGCGCCGCAGCGGTGGTGATCACGGTGTCCGGCCCGATCGCGCGACGGGCGGGCCGCGGCCTGGGCCTGGGCGACGCGGTGGTGACCGCGTGGGACATCGCCAAATGGCCGGTGCTGGTGGTCCTGGTTTCCGTGACGTTCTCGCTGCTGTACTGGGCGACCCCCAATGTGCGCCGGCCCGGCATCCAATGGATCAGCGCGGGCGGGTTGCTGGCGGTGGCGATCTGGCTGGTCGTCTCCGCGTGCTTCGGGCTGTACGTGGCGCGCTTCGGCTCGTACAACAAGACCTACGGCTCGCTCGCTGCTGTGATCATCTTCTTGGTGTGGCTGTGGCTGACCAATCTGGCGATCCTGCTCGGCGCGGAGCTGAACTGCGAGATCGAGCGCGAGCGCGCGACCACCGCCGGAATGCCCGACGGCGTCGAGCCATTCGTCATCCCGCGCGACACCCGCAAGCTCAACCCAGCCGACGCCGCCCGCCTGGCTGAGGCAGAGCGCCGCCGCCGGGGCGACGACGCCGCGACCAGCGCGTCAGAGTGACGCGGCGTCAAGCGTCCCCGTCGTCGCCGTGCTGTCGCGGGCCGCGCGGAAGCGCCGGATGAGGGCGTTGGTGGAGCTGTCATGCGCCAACTCGGTGTCTGAGGCGAGCTCGGCGGCCACCGTCTTGGCCAGCGCCTTGCCCAGCTCGACGCCCCACTGATCGAATGAGTTGACCTCCCAGATGGTGCCCTGCACGAACACGGCGTGCTCGTACAGCGCGACCAGCGAGCCGAGCGCGCGCGGCGTCAGACGGTCCGCCAGCAGGGTGTTGGACGGCCGGTTGCCGGCGAACACCCGGTGCGGCACGAGCCAATCCGGGGTGCCCTCGGCACGAACCTCGTCGGCGGTCTTGCCGAACGCCAGCGCCTCGGCTTGCGCCAGCACGTTCGCGGTGAGCAGCCGGTGGTGCTCGCCGATCGGGTTGAGCGAGCGTGTGAACGCGATGAAGTCGCACGGCACCAGCTCGGTGCCCTGGTGGATGAGCTGGTAGAAGCTGTGCTGGCCGTTGGTGCCCGGCTCCCCCCAGTAGAGCGGCGAGGTGTCGTAGTCGACGGCCCGCCCGTCCAGGGTCACCGACTTGCCGTTGGACTCCATGGTCAGCTGTTGCAGATAGGCCGGGAACCGCTTGAGGTACTGGTCGTAGGGCAGCACCGCCTGGGTGCGCGCGCCGAAGAAATTGCGGTACCAGACGGTGAGCAGCCCGAGCAGCACCGGCATGTTGGCCTCGAACGGCGCGGCGCGGAAGTGATCGTCCATGGCGTGGAAGCCGGCCAGCAGCTCGCCGAACGCCGCCGGCCCGATCGCGATCATGGTGGATAGCCCGATCGCCGAGTCCATCGAGTACCGGCCGCCGACCCAGTCCCAGAAGCCGAACATGTTGGCCACATCGATGCCGAACGCGCCGACCTCGGCGGCGTTGGTGGACACCGCGACGAAGTGGCGGGCGACCGCCGCCGGGTCGCCGAGCGCGTCCAGCACCCAGGCCCGCGCGCTGCGCGCGTTGGCCATCGTCTCCGCCGTGGTGAACGTCTTGGACGACACGATGAACAGCGTCCGAGCCGGGTCCAGGTCGGCGGTCGCCTCGACGAAGTCGGTGCCGTCCACGTTGGAGACGAACCGGAAGGTGAGCTCGCGGTCGGCGTAGTGGCGCAGCGCCTCGTGCGCCATCACCGGCCCCAGATCCGACCCGCCGATGCCGATGTTGACGATGTTGGCGATCGGCGCGCCGGTGTGCCCGAGCCAGCGGCCGGCGCGCACCGTGTCGGCGAACGCCGCCATCCGCGCCAGCACCTCATGCACCGCGGGCACCACGTCCGCGCCGTCCACCGTGACGCTCGACCGCCGGGGCGCGCGCAGCGCGGTGTGCAGCACGGCGCGGCCCTCGGTGACGTTGATCTTCTCGCCGGCGAACATGGCGTCGATCCGCGCGCGCAGCCCGGATTCGCCGGCGAGGGCCAGCAGCAGCCGCAGCGTTTCATCGGTGACCCGGTTCTTGGAGTAATCCAGGTAGATGCCGCAGGCCGACAGAGCGAGCCGATCGCCGCGTGTGGCGTCGGCGTCGAATAGCTCGCGCAAGGTGACATCGCGCATCTGCTGGTGGTGGTGGGTGAGCGCTTGCCATGATGGCCGCTCGCGAAGCGGCGCGACGTGCGATGGGGTCATGGGGCCACGCTAGCCTGATCGGTGGAGCTGACTGACCATCGGAACGAGGTCAGTCACCGGAACAGGTTGGAGACCACATGCTGCCAAAGTTGTCAGTTATTGGAACCGGCTACCTGGGCGCCACTCACGCGGTGTGCATGGCCGAGCTCGGGTTTGACGTAATTGGGGTCGATGTCGACGAGGACAAGATCAAGCGGTTGGCCGCCGGGGAGGTGCCGTTCTACGAGCCGGGCCTGCCGGAGCTGCTGACCAAGCACTCGGGTGGCGGTAAACTGCGGTTCACCACCTCCTATGAAGAGGCCGCCGAGTTCGCCGATGTGCATTTCATCTGCGTGGGCACCCCGCAGCTGCCCGGCCAGCTCGCTGCGGATGTCAGCCAAGTCGAGGCGGCGTTCCACGCGCTGGCCCCGCACCTGACCCGCAAGGCGCTGGTGGTGGGCAAGTCCACCGTGCCGACCGGCACCGCCGTGCGGATGGAGGCGCTGCTGGCCGAACTCGCGCCCTGCAAGGACGTCGAGCTCGCCTGGAGCCCGGAGTTCTTGCGCGAGGGTTTCGGGGTGCAGGACACGCTGCGCCCGGACCGGTTGGTGTTCGGCCTGCACTCGGCGTGGGCCGAGCAGCAGCTGCGCGTGGCGTTCGGGCCGATCATCGCCGCCGGCACGCCAGTCGTGGTGACCGACTTCGCCACCGCGGAACTGGTCAAGGTGTCGGCGAACTCGTTCCTGGCCACCAAGATCTCGTTCATCAACGCGATGGCCGAAGTGTGCGAGACGGTTGGCGCGGACGTCACCGCGCTGGCCGCCGCGATCGGCTTGGATGAGCGCATCGGCAAGCACTTCCTGCGTTCCGGGCTGGGTTTCGGCGGGGGCTGCCTGCCCAAAGACATCCGCGCCTTCATGGCCCGCGCCGAGGAGCTGGGGGTGGCCGAGGCGCTGTCCTTCCTGCGCGAGGTGGACGAGATAAACCGGCGGCGGCGGGTGCGCGCCATCGACCTCGGCGGCGAGTTGCTGGGCGGGCCGTATCCGGGCGCCCGGATCGCGGTGCTCGGCGCGGCGTTCAAACCGGACAGCGATGACATCCGCGACTCGCCGTCGCTGGATGTGGCGGCGACCCTGGGGAGCCAGGGAGCGGACGTCGTGATCTACGACCCGAAGGCGATGGACAACGCTCGTCGGGCGCACCCCGAGCTGGGCTACGCGGCGACGCTGGAGGAGGCGCTCGCCGGCGCGGAGCTGACGATGCTGCTCACCGAGTGGCGCGAGTTCGTCGCGATGGACCCGGAGGCCGTTGGCGGGCTGGTCGCCAAGCGCAATATCGTCGACGCCCGCAACGTGCTCGACGCGGCGGCGTGGCGGGCGGCGGGCTGGCAGCTGCGGGCGCTGGGCCGGCCATGACCGGGAGCGCGCCGTCGCCGGTGGGGATCGGCCCGGACCTCGCCGGGGCGTTGGAGCGGCGGGCGCGCCAGTCGCAGCGCGACTGGCGCGCGCCCGGCCTGATCGCCGGCGTGGTGCGCGACGGGTCGTTGGTGTGGTCGTGCGGTGTCGGTGCCGCCGACCTGTCCGTCCCCGAACGGGCCCTTGGGGCGGACACCGCCTTCGCCATCGGGTCGGTCACCAAGACCTTCACCGCCTCGCTGATCATGATGTTGCGCGACGCCGGCCGGCTGTCCCTGGCGGACCGGCTGGACGCGCACCTGCCGGGGGTTCCGCACGGCGCGGTGACGCTGCGCGAGATGCTGGCGCACGCCTCCGGGCTGCAGCGCGAGCCGGCCGGCCAGGCGTGGGACGAGCTCGCCATGCCATCGATCGAGGAACTGCTGGCGCATCTCGACCAGGCCGAGCAGGTGCTGCCGGCCCGACGGCGCTGGCACTACTCGAACCTGGCGTTCGCGCTGCTCGGCGAGGTGGTGGCCCGGGTCGAGGGGCGGCCGTGGGCGGACGCGCTGCGGGCGCGGCTGCTGGAGCCGCTGGGCATGACCGCCACCACGCTGGCGCCGCCGGTCGGCCGGGCCGTCGGGTACTACGCGGACCCGTTCGCCGATCGCGCCCAGGTCGAGCCCTGGCCGGACATGGCGGCGTTCTGCTCCGCCGGCGGGCTGTGGTCCACCCTGTCCGACCTGGGCCGGTGGGCGTCGTTCCTGGCCACTGGCGCCGATGGCGTGCTCAGCGCGGACACGCTGGAGGAGATGAGCCGGCCGGAGATCATGGTCGACCTCGACGGGTGGACCGAGGCCTGGGGGTTGGGGCTGGAGTTGTTCCGGTCGGGCGAGCGGGTCATGGTCGGCCATGGCGGCGCGATGCCGGGCTTCCTGACGGGCCTGGCGGTGCGTCGCCGCGAGCGGGTCGGCGCGATCGTGGCGGTGAACAGTTCCGCCGGCGCGGACCCGGCCGCGCTGGCGGTGGAACTTGTCGGCGCGATGCTCGACCGCGAGCCGCCGCCGGTGCCGCCGTGGCGGCCCGGCCCGCCGGTGCCGGCGGCGCTGGAACCGTTGCTGGGCCAGTGGTGGTCCGAGGGCAGCCCGTTCACGTTCTCGGTGCGCCAGGGCCATCTAGAGGCCCGGGCCGACGCCGCGCCGGACAAGGCCCCCGCCGTGTTCGAGCAGGTGGCCGAGGACCGCTTCCGGGTGCGGTCCGGCCGCGAGGAGGGCGAGCTGCTATTCGTGGAGCGGGGCCCCGACGGCGCCGTGACCCGGATGTTCTGGGCCGGCTCCGCGGTCACCCACCATCCGCAGGCCTTCGGCTGAGCCGTTGCGCCAAGGCGGCGTCCTTGGCGCGCGCGGTGGCCGCCAGCTGCTCCTGGAACCGACGCATCCGGCGCGCCAGCGCCGGGTCGGCGGTGGCCAGGACGCGCACCGCCAGCAGCCCGGCGTTGCGCGCGCCCGCCACCGACACGGTGGCCACCGGGATCCCGGCCGGCATCTGCACGATCGACAGCAGTGAGTCCAGGCCGTCGAGGTGCTTGAGCGGTACCGGCACCCCGATGACCGGCAGGGTGGTCATCGCGGCGACCATGCCGGGCAGGTGCGCCGCGCCGCCCGCCCCGGCGATGATCACCCGCAGCCCGCGACCGGCCGCCGCTTGCGCGTACGCCGCCATCTCCGTCGGGGTGCGATGGGCGGACACCACCCGGACCTCGTGCGGCACGTCGAACTCGTCCAGCGTCTGGGCCGCCGCGCCCATCACCTCGAAGTCCGAGTCGCTGCCCATGATCACCGCGACCAGCGGGTCCTGGGACGTCGCCAGGCCCGCCGCTGGCGTCTCAGCCGGCTGCCCCGTTGGGAGTTCTGGCACCGGTGGGACTCGCGTTCGCGCTGGGTCCCGGGCCATGGTTGGGTCAGACATCGCGCTCTCCTAGCTGTTGTCCCTGCCCGCCGTTTGTCCCCGCCCGTCGCCGCGCGACAGGTAGTCGGCGGCGGCCCGGGCGCGGGCGCGCGTCGCGGCCAGCTCGTCGCCCAACGCGGTGACGTGCCCGACCTTGCGTCCGGGCCGGAACCCCTTGCCGTACAGATGAATCTTCACGTCCGGCCAGCGGGCCAGGCAATGATGCACCCGTTCATCAAGCGAACTGGGCATGACATCGACGGGGCCGCCCAGCACGTTCGCCATCACCACCGCTGGAGCCGTCATGCCGGTCGCGCCCAGCGGATAGTCCAGCACAGCGCGGACATGCTGCTCGAACTGCGAGGTTCGGGAACCCTCGATCGTCCAGTGCCCGGAGTTGTGCGGACGCATGGCCAGCTCGTTGATCAGCAATCGGTCGGTCGCGAGCCCTGAGCCTGGCACACGCGCTGGCGCATCCCCGGGCACCGGCGGGGGGCCGCCGCGGTCCGGCGCGGCGGTCTCGAACAGCTCCACGGCCAACACCCCGGTGATGCCCAATTGGTCGGCGATCCGCAGCGCGAGCCGCTGCGCGGCCGCGGCGCGCGGGACGGACAGCCCCGGGGCCGGCGCGATCACCTCAACGCAGATCCCGTCCGCCTGGACGGTCTGCACGATCGGCCAGGCGGCGCCCTGCCCGAGCGGTGAACGGGCCACCACGGCGGCCAGCTCCCGGACGATCGGCACCCTTTCCTCAGCGAGCAGCGGCATGCCCGAAGCGAGCAGCGGCCCGGCCTCGGCGGGGGAGGAGAGCACCCACACCCCCTTGCCGTCATAACCGCCGCGAGCCGTCTTGACGACAAGCGGCCAGCCGACGAGGTCGGCGAAGGCGGCCAAGTCATCGGCGCTTCGAATTGGCGCCCAGCGCGGGCACGGCAGGCCCTCGGCGCTTAGCCGGCGCCGCATGGCGAGCTTGTCCTGCGCGTAGCGCAGCGCGTCCGGGCTGGGCTGCACATTCACCCCGGCGGCGACTAACGCGCGCAGATGCTCGTTCGGCACGTGCTCGTGGTCGAAGGTCAGCACGTCGCAGCCGGCCGCGAAGGACCGCAGGTCGTCCAGCGAGCGGTAGTCGCCCACTGACACCTCGTGGGCCA
>WQZC01000094.1 GCA_009780925.1 Actinomycetes bacterium
CGGGTACAACATCGCCTGCAAGAGCGGCGCTTCGGCAGCCGGCTGCTTCGGGCACCGCTACAACATCATCAGCCGGTCGTTCGCGGTCAAGATCGCGGTTGGCTACTCGGAAACTGCGGCGGGTGGCTACAACCCCAGCTACACCATGATCGTCTGGAGCTGAGCCGGGCGGCTGAACCGGGCGGCTGAGTCAGGGGGCTGAGCCGCTGGGCGCGGTTGGCACTTGGCGCGGGGTGGCCGCTTCACCAGCCGCGGGCGCGCCACTCGGCCAAGTGGGGGCGCTCCGCGCCCAGTGTGGAGTCCGCGCCGTGGCCGGGATAGAACCAGGTGTCGTCGGGCAGCTCGTCGAACAGGCGGGTTCGCACGTCGGTCAGCAGCGCGTCGAAGTCGGCCGGGGTTGCGGTCTTGCCGACCCCGCCCGGGAACAGCGAGTCACCGGTGAACAGGTGCGCCCGCCCGCCGGGGCTCGGGTCCCGGTACAGCGCGGCGATCCCGCCCGGGGTGTGCCCGCGCAGCCCGATGATCTCCAACGTGGTCTCGCCGACGTCCACCGTGTCGCCGTGCGCCAGCCGCTCGTCCACCGCGACCGGGAGCTCGTCGGCGTCCGCCGCGCCGGCGTACACCGCCGCGCCGGCGTCCTCCACCAGTGCCGCGAGCGCCTGCCAGTGGTCGGCGTGGGCGTGCGTGGTCAGGATCGCCGACACCGGCGGGCCCTCGAACCGGGCCAGCTCGGCCAGCCGGGCCGGTTCGTTGGCGGCGTCGATGAGCAGGCCCTCGCCGCTCGCCACGCAGCGCAGCAGGTAGGCGTTGTTGCTCAGCGGCCCGACGGCGAGCTTGACGATGGTCAGCCCCGGCAGGCGGCGCACGTCTGGCGGCCCGCCGACGGCGACCGTCCCGGTGTAGTCAGCCATCTTCACTCCAAAGTCGTTTCGGCCCCGCCGTTTCGGTCCACGGCATTTCGGTCCACGGCGTTTCGGTGGTCCGGTCACCGACGATAGTTCAGCCGTCCTGGGCGCCGTCGTCCCCAGCGTCCCCAGCGTCCCCAGCGTCTCTGTCGTCCCCAGCGTCCCCAGCGTCCCTGTCGTCTACCGCGTCGTCGGCGCTGGCGTCGTGCTCCGGGGCGGCGACCACGCCAGCGCTCGCCTCAGGCAGCGCGGCGAGCACGTCGCGCGCGTACGCCTCGACCGCGACCGACCGCCCGACGTCCCGGCCTTGCGCCTCGGACAGGAACCAGCGGTGCTCGTTGATCTCGTGGAACAGCTCGGCGTCGGGCAGCTTGCCGCGCAGCGCAGGCGGCACCATCGCCAGGGTGGGGTAGTACTTCTCGTCAAGCCAGCGGCGGGCGGCGGCATCCTCGTCTATTTCCTGCCCGATGCCCTCGGCCCATTTGGCGCGGAACCGGGCCAGGTCGGCGAGCATGCCGCGCGCCTGGTTTTCCCCGACGGTCAGGCCGGTCAGCCGCAGGATGCGCCGGCGGTGGTGGCCGGGCTCGACGATCTGGGTGGCGAAACGCAGCCGGCGCCCGCCGTCGACGGAGTTGATCGAAAGCTCGGCAAGGTCGAAGCCGAGGCGATTGAGGCGTTTGATGCGCGCGTCGATGCGGTAGCTCTCGTCGACGGCGACGGTCTGGTCGCTGGTCAGTTCGTCCCAGAGCCGCTCGTAGCGTGGCCGCAACGCGGTGGCGGTGCCCAACGGGTCGACGTCGGCGGGGAAGTCGCCGGCCGCCCGCAGGTCGAACAGCTCGCCGGCGATGTTCTCGGTGGCGATGTCAAGGTCGTAGCCGCGCTGCCCGTCGGACAGCCGCGGGTGCAGCTCGCCGGTCTCGGCGTCGACCAGGTAGGCGGCCAGCGCGCCGGCGTCGCGGCGGAACAGGGTGTTGGACAGCGAGCAGTCGCCCCAGTAGAAGCCGGCCAGGTGGATGCGCGCGAATAGCTCGGCGAGCGCGTCGAGCAGCCGGGCGCGCAGGTCGGGCACGCCCATCCCGGTGAACAGCGCCCGGTAGGGCACCGAGAACGGCAGGTGCCGGGTGATCAGCAGGCCGCCCAGTTCGGTCCCGTCGCGGGCGCGTCGGCCGGTGACGGCGCCGAACGCGCCGACCACGGGCACCGAGCGGTTGGCCAGCTCGCGCAGCAGGTCGTGTTCGCGCAGCACGAACCGATCGGTGGCCTCTTTGATCGCGAAGACTCGGTCTCGGGCGCGCACGAAGCGCACCACGTGCCGGGAGATGCCACGCGGCACCGCCACCAGCCGCGGCTCGTCCCACTCGGCCAGCGGACGGTCGAACGGCAGATCCAGCAACTCGGTCGCCGGACCGAGCGCCGTCAACGTGTAGTCACCCATGGCGCACCACTTCGTGTGGCGGCGCAGTGCCGGCCAGTGCCCATCAGGTTTCGCCCTTGCGCATCGATATCAAGGCTGCGGTGACAAAGACAAGAAGAGCCACGGCTCTGCGCGCAGTGTGAAGCTTGGTGGCGAGGGGCAACGGCTCGAACGCCCGTGGTGCGCGAAATCGAGGAGGTTGCGCCTTTGGACAATGGGATGTGAACGGTCGCGAACCCGTGAAGGATCTCGCCGATAGATTACCCGATGCCAATCCGGTTGTGACCATCTAACGGTGGTTTCTGGATGGCTGTTCGCGCATCGACAAGGAAGCACCACGTACATGGAGGTTTGCGTGAGGCTCCAATGCTTGGGCTCGCGAGGCCCTGGATCCTGTGCTTCAAGGCGGCGAGCCGGTAAGTTTCGCATATGTCTCGTGAGTCTCGTTTCAACTACATGTGCATTCCAATGTGCAACCATCAGCCTACCATGTTCGATGCGGTTTCGTAACGAGCCGATGCGGCTTGTATGCCCTCGCATAGGTTCACACCTACCCTCATTTCCGCACCGGTCTATTTGTCTATCTTCTTCGTTGTGCCATCCCAGATCCCCTCGGCCACGAGCACCGCGAGACATGCGGATTCAGGAATAACCCATGGAATCGGTCGACCGCGATCATGTCCAAGGTGCCGCCGCATTGTCGCACCCTCTGTGAGCGCGGTGAGCGCAGCGGCCACGTCCGTCCACTCAAGTCCATCCTTGGGCACCCGCCCTTCCCAATGTCCAGCCATCTCGTACACGGGCTCCAGGAGATCATCGAAGGCGTCATACACCCTAACCAACTGTTTGTGAACCAATGGATCAGCGGCCTCAGCGTGTGATGCGAACCAGTGCCGAGTCTCTGCCAGAGGTTCAAGCATGTTTGCGAAGTCCTTCTGCACGAGGGCATGCCGCAGTCCGGGCCCGTCGCGGTCATGGTCGCGGATGAGTTCACCGACTTTCTGTCTCAGGCCGCCGATGATGTTGTCTGCGGAGATGTAGCTGGCAGCCAGCGCTGAGAAGAATGTAGCCTTGTCGACGAACGCCGAGGCGACCATCGCGGCCGTGAGCTTACGGCCGTGTGCCTCCTTTGGTGTCTGATTGAGCACTTCGCGTACCGTGATGGGCAGAGGTGGCGGGCATTGGCCCTCGAAGCGTGGTTGCGTGTAATGGTCACGGAGCGCCGCTGCTCCAGCAGCGAGGAGCGCTGACGCAGTGTCCTTGCTGTTCCATCCTGTGAATCGTGGCACGGCGGACCTCTCGTTGGATGCCAAAACAGAACGAGAACGTGTGAGGTTCCCGTCCAAGGAAGCATACAGCGCCGCGTGCGTGAGCGGTTCCCGCGCGTGTCGAAGACACGCTCTTTGACTTGGGTGGTGGGCGGAGCGCGTAGGGGTAGCGAACCGAACGAAAGTATGTTATGTTGTTCAGAGGTCTAGCCGACCGAAGGTTGGTGATCTTGATGGTGCCCTTCCGCAAGGACGTGCTCGGTCGTCTGCTCGTCGGGAGCAGATTCTCGCGCTGCAATCCAGGCGAAAGCCTGGCCGCTGGATGCGCGATGCCTGCGGGCGTGTGGGGATCGTCCTGGGCCAATCCCCGACCGCCTAGTGGCTGGACCAACACAGGGCGATGGGTGCCTGAGATGGGAAAGGGAGGCAGCAATGGATCCAGTTGAAGTGGCGGTGGCGGCCTTTACTGGCGCAGAAGCTTTCGCCGCACTGAGGGGAACGGCGTCGGGGCAACTTGTACGATTTAAGCCAAGCCTGGATATCACAGGCGTGACCGTGGGGGTGCCGGTGAATAACGAGCTTGTGCGTTCAGCTCTCACCAGGCCAATCCATTCAAATGCCACCTTCAAGACGGATCTGGGAATACGAAAGTATCTTGACAAGCGTAGGGTTGAGCCAAGCCCAGGGCTGGTGCCCAGCGCGGACGCGTCTAGCTCGAGTCATTTTGCGGAAATGCTGCTCATGATGGGACCCGGACTTTCATCCCACGCACTTATCGGGAATAGACATTTTTCGACGGTCGAGATTCTGAACGAAGGAGTCGCGTGGCGCGATATAAGGCTGCAGCGGCTTAATGTGATCTACCCAGATGGAGGGCCTTCGTCTATCACGCTAATCAATCTTCGTCCAAGAATTGCCTTGGCTAAATCGGTCAAAAACGACGAGGCTCTCTATCTTTCGTTCTCGGAAGTGATGGCTGATGAGCGGTATCATCTGTGTGACGGCGCGACGCCTCTTTATGAACGGATCGAGGTGAAGATTGAACTGGTGACGATATACGGGGCTACCTGTGTTCTCTCGGGATCTTTTGCTTTCGACGGTGAAGCAATAAGCTTGACGTTGGCAGAGAAAGGGCGCTATCGTCACCCAGCCCGGTTCCTCGGGGTGTATTAGACTCTAACCGTGACCAATATATGCCGCTTGCTACCCTGCCGGGCGCGCAGCGACTTGGCCGCATCGAAGGCTACCGTCCAATGTGATACGACGTGATAAATGTGACATCGAATCACGCGTCAGCGATCAAATCCCGCTGGCGAGCGCGGATTCCAGTTTCAGCAGGGCGTTCTCGACCACCTCGGTCAGTGCCGGGTGGATCCAGTACTGCGCGCGGGCCAGGCCGGCGACGGGAAGCCCGAGCGCCATCGCCTGGACCAGCGGCTGGATCAGCACCGAGGCCTGCGGGCCCATCAGGTGCGCGCCGAGCAGCTGCCCGGTGTCCCGGTCGGCGAGCAGTTTGCACAAGCTCGTGGTGTCCTCCATCGCCCATCCGTACGCGGTGTCGCGGTACTGCTGGACCGCCACCGCGCAGTCCCGGCCTTGCTCGCGGGCCGTCCGCTCGGTCAATCCGACCGAGGCCAGCTGCGGGTGGGTGAACACCGCCGCCGGGAGGTGCCGGTGGTCGGCGGCGACCAGCGCGTCCGGGTGGACCAGGTTGTGCGCCACCACCCGGGCCTCGTGGTTGGCGACGTGCTTGAGCATCGCCGGCGAGCAGACGTCGCCCAGCGCCCACACCCCGTCCGCGCTGGTGCGCTGGTAGCGGTCCACCGCCACCCGGCCGTCGGGGGCGCGCGCGATGCCCGCCGCGTCGGCCCCGATCCGGTCGGCGTTGGGCGCCCGCCCGGTGGCCACCAGCAGCAGGTCGGCGTCCACCCGGGCGCCGTCGGAGAGAGTGAGCCGGACGCCCTCGGCGGTCCCGGCCACGGCGGCGGCGGTGGCCCCCAGATGGAGCCGCCAGCGTTCTCCGGCCAGCTCGGTGAAGCGCCGCGAGAGCTCCCCGTCCAGATGGCGCAGCAACCCGTCGCCCCGGGTGATGAGGGTGACCCGGGCGCCGAACGCGGAGAAGATGTGCGCGAACTCGGCGGCGATGTAGCCGCCGCCAAGGATCACCAGCCGGCGTGGCGGGGCGTCGATGCGCATGATGGTGTCCGAGGTGTGGAACGGCACGCCGGCGGCGCGCACCACGTTCGGGACGGTGGCCCGCGAGCCGGTGGCGATCACGATCTGGTCGGCGGAGATCCGCTCGCCGGTGGCCACAAGCAGCTCGTGCGGGCCGACGAACTCGGCGCGCGCCGGGTAGAAGGCGGTGCCTGGGCCGCGCTCGCGGTACTGCCGCCCCGCCACCGAGATCGGGTCGATGCGGCCGAACACCCGGTCCCGCAGGTCGCGCCAGCGCACCCGGTCGAGCGTCGCGTCCACGCCGAGGCGGCCCGCGTCGCTGATCGCGGCGGCGAGGTCGGCCGGGTAGAAGAACATCTTGGTGGGGATGCAGCCGACGTTCAGGCAGGTGCCGCCGAAGATGCCGGAGTCGATGACGGCGATCCGCCAGTCGGCCATCTCCTCGGTGATCACCGAGTTGCCCGATCCGGAGCCGATGATGGCCAAGTCGTAGTGGTCGCGCCGTTGCACGGTTCACGACGCTACCGGGCGGGGATGGGGGCGCGTGGCTGTGACGGGCGGTGGGTGCGGCGGGTGTGGCCGGCGGTGACTGCGGCCGGCGCGGCGGGCGGTGAGTGTGGAGGGCCTCGGTTCGGCCCGGACCGACCGTCGGATAGGTTGCCCGGGGAGCGCCGACGCGCGGTCGCGCCATCACCTTGGAGGTCGCCCATGCCCGCCCCGCTGGCACAGATCGTGGACGCCGGCTGGGCCGAGGCGCTGGCCCCGGTGGCCGACAATGTCGCCGCGATGGGCGACTTCCTGCGCGCCGAGATCGCCGCCGGGCGCAAATACCTGCCGGCGGGGGCGAACGTGCTGCGCGCGTTCACCCAGCCGTTCGCCGACGTGCGGGTGCTCATCGTCGGCCAAGACCCGTACCCGACGCCCGGGCACCCGGTCGGGCTGTCGTTCTCGGTGGCCCGCGAGGTGCGCCCGCTGCCCGGCAGCCTGCGCAACATCTACCGGGAGCTGGCCGCCGACCTGGGGGCGGCGGCGCCCGAGCACGGCGACCTGTCCGCCTGGACCCGGCACGGCGTGCTGTTGCTCAACCGGGTGCTGACGGTCGCCCCGGGCCGTCCGGGCGCGCATCGCGGCAAGGGCTGGGAGGCGGTGACCGATCAGGCGATCCGCGCGCTGGTCGGGCGCGGCGCGCCGCTGGTGGCCATCCTGTGGGGCCGGGACGCGCAGACGCTGCGGCCGCTGCTCGGCTTGGTTCCGGCGGTGGAGTCGGCGCATCCGAGCCCGATGTCCGCTGACCGGGGGTTCTTCGGCTCGCGCCCGTTCAGCCGAGCCAACGCGCTGCTCGCCGAGCAGGGCGCGCCCCCAGTGGACTGGTCGCTGGACTGAGCCGGGCCCGAGACGATGCCGAGCCGGTGCTGGGTGCGGTAGTGACCTCGGGTTGAGCCCAAGTGTGTTGCGCGAATCCCGAGATCATCAAGCGTGAAGATGGGGGAGCGGGACCGGTGACGCGGCGACCGAGCAGACTGGGCCGGTGCGTCCGTCTCCCCCCGCCACTCGGCTCAGCCCGGCGGTGCGGCGACTGATCGCGGCCAGCGCGACCAGCGCGACCGGCAGCGGGCTGGTCATGCCGCTGACGCTGATCTACCTGCACCAGGTGCGCGGGATCCCGCTGGGCACGACCGGTCTGCTGCTGGCGGTGCCCGGCGTGGTCGGCCTGATCGCGGTTCCGGCGGCGGGCACCCTGATGGACTTGGTCGGCGCGCGTCAGGTGATCGCGGTCGCGCTGCTGTGCACTGCGATCTCGCAGGCCGCGCTGGCGTTCACCTCCAGCGCGGGCTGGGCGGCGCCAGTGCTGCTGGTCAGCGGCATCGGTTCCAGCCCGACCTTCGCCGCGTTCAGCACTCTGCTCGCTTCGATCAGCGCCGGCGCGGAGCAACAACGCGGGTTCGCGATGAACTTCACGGTGCTAAACGCCGGGGTCGGGTTGGGCGCGCTGTTGTCCGGCATGGTGGTGAACGTCCATCATCCGATGACGTTCCAGGTGATGTTTCTCGCCAACGCGGCGGTCACCCTGGTCGCGGTCGCGTTGGTGCGGACCGTGCCGGCTCCCGCGTCGGGCGGCGGGTCGAAAGCCGGGCCGACGGGCGACGAGGGATCGGCGGGCGAGGAGGGGCCGGCAGGGGACGCGGGACCGGCAGGCGACGCGGGACCGGCAGGCGAGGCGCGCCGTCGGCCGGCCGGCTACCGACAGGTGGTCGCCGATCCGATGCTGCGCCAGATGATGGTGCTGGCGCTGCTGCTGGCGATCGTCGGTTACGGCGCGCTGGACTCGGGGATGCCCGCGTACGCCAGCGTCGTCGCCGGGGTCTCGGCCCGGGTCATCGCGCTGTCGCTGTCGGTGAACACGGTTGCCATCGTGGGGGTCCAGCTGCTGATGCTGCGGGTGCTGCGCGGACGGCGCCGCACCACGGCTCTGGGCGCGCTCGGCCTGGTGTGGTGCGCCGCGTGGCTGCTGTTCGGGGCTAGCGCGCTGCCCAGCGCACACGGCGCGCGGGTGGCGATGGTGCTGGCGTTCAACGCGATCTTCGGCGTCGGGGAGACGCTGATGGCGCCGAGCCTCACTCCGCTGCTGAACACCCTCGCCCCGGACGAGGTGCGGGGCCGGGCCAACGCGATGACCAGCGGGATGTACTCGGTGACTTTCGTGGTGATGCCGCCGATCGTCACCGGCTTCGTGGCGGCCGGGCTCGGTGGCCTGTGGATCGTCCTGGAAGCGGTTGGATGCTTCGGGGTCACGGCGTGGGTGCTGCGGCTGCGGCGCGGGCTCACCCTCGAGCAGGACGTCGGTGACGCGGCACCAGGGGCCGAGCCGGCGTAGCGATCGGCAATGTGGGCGCCCGGGGCATCACTTGGTGGCCGTCAGTCGGCGGTTCAGCGACGCTGCAACAACACAGCATTGTCTTGTCGCGCGTGCAAAGACGCGATCACTTCGACAACCTGGTCGACCGCGCGCCAGATGTACCAGTGGCATGGAAATCCGTGAACGAAGGCGCACCGCATGTCTTTGACCCGTTGTCGCGCCAGCAGCGGGTTGTCGGTGACGCGCTCGATCACCTCGTCGATCGCGGTCTCTAGGGCGACGAGTTCGTCAGGCACGTCCAGCGCGTAGGAGTCCAGCGCGTGGTCGAGCTCCAGTTCTGCGGCGGAGCGGACGAAGTGCGGAAAACTCAATCCCACAGTTCGGCGGCGAGGGCTCTGGACCATCGATGACCCTGCGGAGCGGGCTAGTCGACGCTTCCCTGAGGCACGATCCATTGGCATCGTAAGTCCGGGCGCACCGATGCGAGGTGGTCGAAGTCGCTGTCGTAGTGGACCACGATGACCCGCGTGTCGGCGCTGCTGTGATCCAGCGCGGTGGCGGCGATCTGGAGGTCGGCGGCACCGACCGCCCGGCCCTTGCCAGCCCGGAACAGGCGGGTCTGCAAGTCGATGGCGGTGGCCGGCTGAACGGGAGCGAGCAGCACGGCTGCCGCGAGTTGGGCGGAGATCAGCGTGGCATGGTCGGCGGCCGATCGGGCGGAGTAGCCGAGCTCTAGGAGGGTGGGGAGGCAGGTGGCCAGTTCGCCCGTCGCCGACAACCGCGACCACGCCCGGAACACTGATTGGCACCGGTGAATCCGCTGGATGACCGAGTTGTCGACCAGGTGGAGCGTTCTCACCGTTGGGCTGCCGCCACGACGGCCGGATCGTCCAAGTCAGCGGCGATCCCCGAGCGCAACAACTCGCCCAGTTCCAGGCCACGCCTGCGCCGCACGAGTTCCTCGAGCGCCAGCGTGACCGTGGCGACCTTCGTGGGTCGTCCGGAGACCCGC
>WQZC01000095.1 GCA_009780925.1 Actinomycetes bacterium
CGCCCGGCTCACCGCGGGCGCCGCAACCATCTGGCTCGCTGGACAGGCCGTGATCAACATCGGCTATGTGACCAACCTGCTGCCGGTGACCGGCATCCCGCTGCCGTTCATCTCCGCCGGTGGCACCTCGCTGTTGGCCACCTTTTTCGTGTTCGGGATGCTCGTGTCGTTCGCTCGGCACGAGCCGGAGGCGGTTGCCGCTGCCCAGCGCGCGAGCGCGGCGGGCGAGCGTGGCTGGCTGGCCCGGGTGACGCGACTGCCGGTGCCACAGGCCTATGCCCCGCCGCCTCGCCGCGCGCGCCCGGTGGCGCCGCCGGCGCGGGCCGCCGCCTCGGCGGCGATGACGTCGGCCCGTGCCGCCGCCGGCGGACGCCGGGGCGCCGTCCCGGCTCGTGGACGGCAGCCAGGACAAGTCGCCGGCCGGTCCAACGGCGCGCCGCCCCGGATGACCGTTCGTCCCGCCGGGGCGGCGCAATCCGCGTGGAGCGCGCCGCCTCGGATGACCGTTCGTCCCGCTCGTGCCGCTGGGGCCGCTCCGCCGGCAGGCGCCGCGCGGCGCGATGTCGTGCGGCGCGATGAGGAGCAGCGCGATGACGAGCAGCGTGGCACGCAGGCGCGGAGGTCGGCATGACCCGGCGCGCGCCAGCTAGCCCGGGCGGGCTGACCGTGGTCGTCGTCGGCGGCCACTCCGCCGGGCACATCGAGCCCGCGATGGCGGTGGCGGACGCGATCCGCCGGCTCGACCCCAGCGTCTCGATCACTGCGGTGGGCACTCGGCGCGGCCTGGACACCACGCTGATCCCGGCGCGCGGCTATCCGTTGGAGCTGATCCCGCCGGTGCCGCTGCCGCGCAAGCTCAATCGCGCGCTGCTGGCGACCCCCGCCCGGTTGCTCGCCGCGGTCCGGGCCGCCGGCGCGGTGCTGGACCGAGTGGGCGCGGACGCGGTGGTCGGTTTCGGCGGCTATGTCGCCATCCCGGTGTACCTGGCCGCCGCCCGGCGGCGGGTCCCGATCGTGGAGCATGAGGCGAATGCCCACCCCGGGGTGAGCAACCGGTTGGGGGCGCGGCTGACCCGGCACGTGTTCACCGCCTCGGCGGCGGTCCGGCTGCCGCACGCCCAGGTGGTCGGCATCCCGCTGCGTCCGGAGATCTCGGGGCTGGACCGGGCGGGCCTGCGCGCCGAGGCGCGCGCGCGGTTCGGCCTCGCGCCGGCCGCGCCGACACTGCTGGTCACTGGCGGCTCGCAAGGCGCGGCGCGCATCAACCAGGCGGCGCTCGACGCCGCGCCGGCGTTGCGCGCGGCCGGGGTGCAGGTGCTGCACATCGTCGGCCCGAACAATGTCCCGGCGGAGCCTCCGCGCAGTGACCCGGCGGCGCCGTACGTGATCGTGCCCTACGTGGATCAGATGCGGTACGCCTATGCGGCGGCTGACTTCGCGCTGTGCCGCAGCGGCGCGATGACCTGCGCGGAGCTGACCGCGGTCGGCCTGCCGGCGGCGTTCGTGCCGCTGCCGTTGCGGGGCGGTGAGCAGCGCACCAACGCCGAGCCGATCGTCGCCGCTGGCGGCGGGCTGCTGGTGGACAACGACGCGCTGCGCGCGCAGTGGATCGAGCGGAACGTGATCCCGGTGCTCACCGACCCCGATTGTGGCGCCCGGATGGCCGCGGCCGCCGCGCGAACCGGGGCGCGGGACGCCGACACGGTGCTGGCCCGGGCCGTGTTGCGGGTCGCTGGCGCGCATGCCAACGCTCCCGGCGGCCGGCGCGCCGGGACGCCGAGAGCCGGAGAGGACAGGCGCGGATGAGCAGCCAACGACCGACCAAAGACGCCGCCGAGGGCCGGCCCGCGGGCTGGGCCGCGCCGGGCGCGGCGTTGGTGCGCAGCGCGCCGACCGATGTCGTGCCGCCACTGGCGAGCCTGGGCCGGGTGCACATCATGGGCATCGCGGGCACGGGGATGAGCGGACTGGCCCGCATCTTGCTGCGCCGGGGGGTGCCGGTGTCCGGTTGCGAGGCGCGTGACTCGGCGACCGTGGCGGCGCTGCGGGCGGCCGGGGCGACGGTGCTCATCGGCAACGCGCCCGAGCACCTCGCTGATGCCGACACGTTCGTCTACACCACCGCGATCAACCCGGCGCACCCCGAGTTCATCGCCGCCCGGGCCAGCGGCAAACCATGCCTGCGGCGCGCGGCCGCGCTGGCCGCGGCCCTGGAGGGGCATCGCGTGGTCGCGGTCACCGGCACGCACGGCAAGACCACGACGACCTCCCTGCTGACCGTCGCGGCGCAGGCCTGCGGGCTGAACCCGAGTTTCGCGATCGGCGCGAACCTTTACGAGTCTGGGATCAACGCCCATCTCGGCGACGGCGAGTACGCGATCGTGGAGGCGGACGAGAGCGACGGGTCATTCTTGCTCACCCGGCCGGCAATGGCCATCATCACCAACGTCGAGGCGGACCATCTGGAGAACCACGGCGACCTGGAGGGGATCTTCCGCGCGTTCGAGCAGTTCGTGGACCGGGTCGACCCCGCCGGGTTGTTGCTGACCTGCGCCGATGAGCCGGGCGCGCGTCGGATCGCTGAGTACGCGCGCGGACGCGGCGCCCGGGTGCGCAGCTACGGCGAGGCCGCCGACGCCGACGTGCGGGTGGAAGACGTCGTGGAGCGCTCCGATGGTGTGCGGTGCGTGGTGACCGCCGAGGGCCTCGGGCGGGCGACGGTCCAGGTCGGCGCGCTGGTGGGCCGGCACATGGCGCTCAACGCGGCGGCGGCGCTGGCCATGGCGCTCGAACTGGGCATGGATCCCGACACCGTGTTGGCGACCTGGCGCGAGTTTCGCGGGGTGAGCCGCCGGTTCGAGCTGCGCGGCGAGGCCGGCGGGGTGAGGGTCTATGACGACTACGCCCACCATCCGACCGAGGTGGCCGCCGCAGTGGTCGCGGCGCGGCCAGCCGCGCCGCGGGGCCGGGTCATCGCGGTGTTCCAGCCGGGCACTTTCAGCCGCACGCAGACCTTCGCCGACCAGTTCGCGCAGGCCTTGGCGCTGGCCGACGTGGCGGTGGTGATGGACATCTTCCCGGCCCGCGAGGAGCCGCTGCCGGGAGTGACCGGCGCGCTGATCGCGACCCGGATCGCGCCCCCGACCCAGGTGGTCTATGAGCCGAGCTACTCGGCGGTGCCGGCGCGCGTGGCCGAGCTCGCCCGGCCCGGCGACCTGGTGATGACGATGGGCATCGGCGATGTCTACCTGCTCTGCCCAGAGATCATCGCCGCTGTCGCGGAGCGGGCCGGCCAGTGAAGCGCCGGAAGGTGATCATCGGGGCGCTGGTGGCGGTGGTGGCGCTTGGCGGTTGGTTGGTCGCGGCCAGCCCGGTGCTCGGGGTGTCGCGGGTGGTGGTGCGGGGGGAGCGCGCGCTCTCCTCCGCGCGCGTCGAGCAGGCCGCCCAGGTGCCCCATGGGAAGCCGCTGGTTCGCCTGGACACCGGCGCCATCGCGCGCCGGGTCGAGGCGTTGCCGGAGGTGTCGGCCGCCCGGGTCGCGGTTTCCTACCCATCCACTGTGGTGATCACGGTCACTGAATGGCAGCCTGTCGGCTACATCTCGCTCGGCGGCTTGGCCGAGCTCGTCGACCGCAGCGGGGCGCAGTACCGCGCGGTCGCCAAACCGCCGGCCGAACTGCCCCGTCTGGACCTCCCGCCCGGGCCGGACCAGCAGGCGGTCGCCGCGGCGGTGGCCACTGTCGCGGCGTCGCTCACCCCCGCCATGCGCGCGCGCCTGTCGGTGATTGAGGCGCGCGCCGCGGACGCGATCGTTTTGCGGTTGCGCGACGGGCGCTCCGTCGTGTGGGGCGGCGCCGAGCGCAGCGCGCAGAAGGCGCAGCTGCTGACCGCTTTGCTCAAACAGCCGGGCACAGTCTTTGATGTGAGCAGCCCAGGACTCGCAGTCGCCAAGTAGTTGAATTCGGCTCAATGCGCGCGCGACCCGTTTTTGGCAAATCATCGCGCGCCGATCGGCCGTGCCGGTGGGCCGTGCCGTTGGGTCGCGCCGCTGGCGGGCCGAAGCGCGCCCGCTGGATGGCTTTCCGAGAATTGACGGCGCGGCGGTCGGCGCGCCTGCTTTGAATGCGCGGCGCGCTTGGTTAGCGTGCCCATTGTGCCCCAGGTTGACATAATGTAAACGTCTACTTGAGGGTGAGAGTTTTCCAGCAACAAGATCGGAAGCGGAAGGCGTACTGGCATGACAGCACCGCACAACTACCTCGCGGTCATCAAGGTCGTCGGGGTCGGCGGCGGCGGGGTCAACGCCGTCAACCGCATGATCGAGGTGGACCTCAAGGGCGTCGAGTTCATCGCCATCAATACCGACGCGCAAGCGTTGCTGATGAGCGACGCGGATGTGAAGCTCGATGTCGGGCGCGAGCTGACTCGCGGGCTCGGCGCGGGGGCGGACCCCGAGGTCGGGCGAAAGGCCGCCGAGGACCACAAGGACGAGATCGAGGAGGTCCTGCGCGGCGCCGACATGGTGTTCGTCACCGCCGGCGAGGGCGGTGGGACCGGCACCGGCGGCGCTCCGGTGGTGGCCGGAATCGCCCGGCGGCTGGGCGCGCTGACCATCGGCGTGGTCACCCGGCCATTCACTTTCGAGGGCAAGAAACGCGCGACGCAGGCGGAGAACGGCATTGAGACGTTGCGTTCTGAGTGCGACACCCTGATCGTGATTCCCAATGACCGGCTGTTGCAGATTTCCGAGCAGAACGTCAGCGTGATGGACGCGTTCCGCAGCGCGGACCAGGTATTGCTCTCCGGGGTGCAAGGCATCACCGATCTCATCACCACGCCCGGACTCATCAACCTTGATTTCGCCGACGTCAAGAGCGTGATGAGCGGCGCCGGCTCAGCGCTGATGGGCATCGGCTCGGCGCGCGGCGAGAAGCGAGCGCGCAACGCCGCCGAGATCGCCATCGCCAGCCCGTTGCTGGAGGCGAGCATGGAGGGCGCGCACGGCGTGCTGCTGTCGATCTGTGGCGGCTCGGACCTGGGCCTGTTCGAGATCAATGAGGCGGCCACGCTGGTGTCGCAGGCCGCGCATCCGGAGGCCAACATCATTTTTGGCGCGGTGATCGACGACACCTTGGGCGACGAGGTGAAGGTGACCGTGATCGCGGCTGGCTTCGACTCCGGGCAGCCCACGTACAAGAAGGTGCCCGGCCCGCAGGACAAGCCGGGAAACCAGGCCGCCAGCGGGCCGTCGGCGCTGGGCGCGGGACCGATCCCGCCGGGCGCGGGGCCGGTTGCGCCGGGATCCGGATCGGTCCAGCCGGGATCGCCCCAGCCGGGGCCGGTCGCGCCGCCACCGGATCCGCAGGAGTCCGGTTGGCCGTTGCCGCCCTCGGGGTTCGGCCGGCGACCGGTCAGTGTCGACGACGAGCTGGACATCCCGGATTTCCTGAAATAGCGATGACTGCCGCGAACTCGGGGGAGGAGCGCCGCGCGGAGTTGGTGTCGGCGTTGGCTCGCTTCCGCGCGCGGTTGGTGGGGGCGTGCGCCGACGCGGGCCGGGATCCCCACGCGGTCACCCTGGTCGCGGTGACCAAGGGCTTCCCGACCGCCGATGTGGCGACGCTGGTCGCCCTAGGGTTGCGCGACATCGGCGAGAACCGGGACCAGGAGGCGCGCGCGAAGGCGGCCGAGCTCGCCGCCGTGTTGTTCGCAACCAATCGGTCCGCGAACGAATCGCCGGTCGCTGAGCCACCTCCCGCCGGGGTGCGCTGGCACTTCATCGGCCAACTGCAGAGCAATAAGTGTCGTTCCGTGGCGCGGTACGCGCATTCGGTGCATTCGGTGGATCGGGTGGCATTGGCCACCGCGCTCGCCGACGCGGCGGGACGGCTCGGGCGCCGGATCGCCGTGTTCTGCCAGGTGAGCCTGGACGGCGATCCAGCGCGGGGTGGGATTCTCCCGTCGGAGTTGCCGCGCCTGGCGGACGCTGTCGCGGCACGGGCCGAGCTGGAGCTGGCCGGGGTGATGGCCGTCGCGCCACAACAAGTCGACTCGGACACCGCGTTCGCCCAACTGGCCGACCTCTCCGAGGTGATTAGGAAAGATCATCCCAATGCGTCCGGAATATCCGCTGGAATGAGTGGCGACTTGGAGGTGGCGATCCGCCACGGCGCGACACATGTGCGTGTTGGCTCGGCGTTGCTCGGCCACCGAAGGGTTGATTTGGGTTAACGTCACCGGATAAGCGACTGATTCAGGAGGACCCCATGCCGCGAGCCCTGCGCAAGATGGGCGTGGCCCTAGGCCTAGTCGAGGGCGAAGACCTCGACGCCGGCGGCGCGCCCTATGAGCGGCCCTACCTGGGTAGTGAGGAGTACGAGGAGTACGGATCCGAGGTTCGGTACGCCCGCGCCGAACCGGCGCAGTTGGCGAATCGGGAGTGGGTCGCCGAGGAGGCCGACCCCCGGGCGCCGCAATACGCCGTCGAGGCCGACCCGGTCATGCCGTTGCGGATCACCACCTCACATCCGCGCACTTACAACGACGCGCGAGAGATTGGCAAGCAGTTCCGCGCGGGCGCCCCGGTGATCATGGACCTGTCCGACCTGGGGGACTCGGAGGCCAAACGCCTCGTCGATTTCGCCTCGGGGCTGATCTTCGGGCTGCACGGGTCGATCGACCGAGTGACCGCCAGGGTGTTTCTGCTCACTCCGCAGAACACCACTGTGACCGCCGCCGACAAGGCCCGGATCGCCGAGGGAAGCTTCTTCAATCAGTCCTGACGCGTCCCTGATCGGGGACGACCCTGTGCCGGGACGACGCGGCGGTGGCACGATGGGGCCGTGACCTTGCTGTGGAGTGTCGTGGCGTTCGTGCTCTATTTGTACCTTTTGTTGGCTCTTGCACGTGTCATTGTGGACATTACGCGGCAGTTCGCTCGCTCTTGGCGACCGGCTGGCTTGGCTGCGGTCGGCCTTGAGGCGATGTATCTGGGCACCGACCCACCGGTCAAGGCACTGCACCGTCTGATCCCTCCGGTCCGACTCGGTAGGGTGAGCCTCGACTTGAGCGTTACGATTCTGATTATCGCGATCCTGGCGCTGCGAGAGGTGGTGTTGATCTTCGCATGACTGAGACGACACCAGCTGTCCATCGCCAGGGCGCACCTGGAGTACATCGGAGCCGTTCGGGCTCCGCTGACGATCACGAGGTGACGGAATGCCGCTGACACCAGCCGAGGTCCACAATGTGGCCTTCAAGAAGCCGCCAATCGGGAAGCGGGGCTACGACGAGGAAGAGGTCGACGCCTTCCTCGACATAGTCGAGGTGGAGCTGGCGCGTCTGATCGAGGAGAACAACGATCTGCGCAACCGGCCCCCGGTGGGCGAGGCCGCGCCACCGAATGTGATCCACGGCGCGAACCCGGCTGAGCTGGCCGCGTTCCGCGACGAGAACGCGCGGTTGCGCGATGACAACGCCCGCTTGGTGGCCCGCGCCAATGAGATGGAGAAGGCGTTCAGCCAACAGGGCCAAGACGGCGCGGGCCAGGCGGGACAGCAGATCATGGCGCTGCAGCAGCAGCTCGCCCAGACCGAGCAGCAGCTCACGCTCGCCCGCCAGCAATTCGACCAAGCCCAGCAGGTGGCGCGCGCCGCGCAGCAGCAGGCGCAACAGGCGCAACAGGCCGCGCAAACGGCGCAGCAGCAGGCGGCGGCCGCTGCGGCGGCGGCGCGGCCGGCCGATGCGGTCATGCCGTCCGAGGCGCAGAACCAGCGGGTCATGCAGGTGCTCAGCCTGGCCCAGCAGACGGCCGAGACGCATGTGGCGCAAGCCAAGGCCGAGGCCGACCGGCTGATGTCCGACGCGCAGTCCAGCTCGCAGAGCACGGTGACCCAAGCCCAAGCGCAGGCGCAGCGTCACCTGTCCGACGCGCAGACCCGCGCCGCGCAGGTGGTGTCCGAGGCCGAACAGCGCGCCGGCACCATCACCGTTCAGCTGGAGCAGAGCCGCGACGCGCTGGAGCGGCGGCTGGAGCAGCTGCGCACCTTCGAGCGCGAGTACCGCACTCGTCTGAAGGGTTACCTGGAGTCCCAGCTGCGCGACCTGGAGGCCAGCGGCCGGGCGGATTCAGCCAACGCGGTGGGCGCGGACGCGATGGCCGGGGTGCCTCGCTGAGCCTTCCGAAGGCCGGCGCGCGGGCTCCGCGCTCAGCGCGCGCGCCGCAGCCACACGCGCAGCCCGAGCGTCTCATCGGCGACGGTGTGGTAGCCATCCGGGCGCGCCGCGGCTAGCTCCGCGTCGGCGGGCGGGTGCTCGGTGAGGGTGCTCGCCAGCACCTCCGCGGCCAGTTGCGCGGCGTGCGCGCGGATCGCGTCGGCCACCTCGCCGGGTCCGCTGGCCCGCCACCACAGGCCGATGCGGTCGGTGACCTCGAGCCCGGCGGCCTTGCGGGCGTCCTGCACGATCCGCACGACCTCGCGCGCCAACCCGGCCAGCCGCAGCTGCGGGGTCAGCTCCAGATCGAGCGCCACCGTCTCCGCGCCCGCGGCGGACACCGCCCACCCCGAGCGCGGCGTCTCCGAGATGGTCACCATGTCGCCGGCCAACGGCAACGTCTGTCCATCGACTTCCACGGTCATCGTGCCGGCGAGGTAGCGACGGATGAAGTCCTCCACTGGGGCGGCCTGGATGAGCCCCGCGACCCGCGCGGTGTGTTTGCCGAACACCTTGCCCAGCGCGCGGAAGTTGGGCTTGAGCGTGCGGTCGACCAGCTCGCCGGTGTCGGCCAGATCGGCCATGGTCTGCACGTTCAGCTCCTCGGCGACCTCGGCCCGCAACTCGCGTGGCAGCGCCGCCCAACCGGGCGCGGAGATCAGCGCGCGGGACAGCGGTTGGCGGATCTTGGCTTTCGCGTCCGCTCGGGCCGCGCGGCCCAGCTCCACCAGCCGGCGCACCAGCTCCACCTGCCGCACCAGCGCCTCGTCGGTCACCGGGCCGGCTCCAGTCTGCCGGTCCAGCGTCGGCCAGTTGGTCAGGTGCACCGAGTCGACGCCGCCGGTGGCCGCGAACAGCGCCTGCCAGACGGTCTCGGTCACGAACGGGATGAACGGCGCCAGCAGCCGGGTGAGCACGTGCAGGCACTCGTGCAGGGTCGCCAGCGCGGCCGGGTCGCCGTCCCAGAAGCGCCTTCGCGACCGGCGCACATACCAGTTGGACAGGTCGTCGACGTAGGCCGACAGGGCTTTGCCGGCCCGGGCGGTGTCGAAGTTCTCCAGCGCGTCGTCCACTTCGACGACGAGTTCGCCGAGCCGGGCCAGTGCCCACCGGTCCAGCAGCGCGCGGTGGCCGGCGCGCTCGTCCTCGGGCCCGCCGCCTGGCTGGGGGGGCGCCCAGTCGTTGGCCCGCGCGTACAGCGATTGGAACGAGGCGATCGACCAGTAGGTGCGGATCACCTTGGAGGCGATCTCCTCCAGCGCTTTGTGGCCGACCCGGCGCGCCGACCACGGCGACCCCGAGCACAGCATGAACCAGCGCAGCGCGTCCGCGCCATGGCGCTCCATCAGCGGCATCGGTTCGAGGATGTTGCCCAAGTGCTTGCTCATCTTGCGGCCGTCCTCGGC
>WQZC01000096.1 GCA_009780925.1 Actinomycetes bacterium
ACGCGCTGTTCGCCTGGATGCAGCAGTCCGCCGGCGACGGGTTCGCCGCCAACGGCAACCAGGTCACCCGCAGCACGGGGGCGATCGTCGCGATGAACCAGCTCGGCGTGCGGCTGCGGTCGTGGGACATCATCGACGCCTTCCCGGTTCGCTGGAAGGGCCCGGACTTCGTGGTGGATAGCACCGACCCGTTGTCCGAAGAGCTCGAGATCGCCCACCACGGGTTCACCGCCTCGACGCTCGGGCCGTCCTGACCGCCGGGGTGTGATCATGACACCGCTGCTTGACGCCCCGCCCCAGACCGGCGCGCGCCCCGTCCACCCGCTCGGTGACGCGGTCGCCACCCGGTTGCGTTTCCCCGGCCCCGCCGCCGGACGGGAGCGCCGATTCCCGATCGGTGTTGTCGCCGCGTCCGCGCAACGATTCGCCGCCGCCACCGGACGACCAGCCGTGCTGCGCCGCGCGCTGGCCGTGGCCGATCCGATCACCCCCCGGATGCACACCGCCGCGGCGAGCGTGACCTTGCCGCGCTGGTGGACGCCCAATGACGTGCCCCGGGTCCCAGCCGAGGAGGCGCGCGCGCTGCCCCGACGCGGACTGCCGCGGGCGGCGCGCCAGGTGCCCAACGAGCAGACCTACACCCCCGGCGCCATCGCGGAGAGCCTGATCTCCACCGAGGCTCGGGTGCGCCGGCTCGCGGAGACCGCCGCGGTTGGCTCGGTGGTCCGCGATAGCAAGATCAACGCGGTGGCGGCGGCCACCTCGGTCGCCGCCGCGCGGCGCGAGCAGCAGCGCGCGGCGCAGGCCGCTCCCCCGCCGGTCATCCACCGGATGCCCGCCTCCCCGAGCACCGCTGTGCGACCATCGCCGCCGGCCGCGCCGCCCGCGCCCGGGTCAGTCCACCCGGGCCCGCCGACACCGGCCCCGGCCGAGGGCGGGTCCGGAGCCGGAAGCGCGCCAACGGACGCGGCCCGGCCCGGCTCAGCGCCGAGCCCGACTGGCCCCGCCCCAGCACCGAACGGCCCGCCTCCGGCTGCTGGTTCGAACGCGCCCGCCGCCGCGACCAGCGGATCCGGCCCGGCCATGAGTTTGGCTCCGTCGCCGGCGTGGCGGCCGGCCCCGCCCTCCGCGCGCTTCGCCACGGCCCGAGCGGTCGTCGCCGGTGGCACCAGCCAGCCCTCGCTCGCCGCCGGACCGGTGCGCCGGTTCCATCCGGCGGGCCTGCCGACGGCGGTCAGCGCCTATCCGGCGCCGGCCGCGCTGGCCTCGGCCGAGCATCCGGTCACGCTGCGCCGGATGCTTGGCGCCGCGCACGCGATCTCCCCGGCGTCGCGGGTCCGGTCCGCGACCCTGCGGCCCGCCGGCGGATGGCTGGGCAACACCGCCGGCGCGTCCGCACCCGTCGCGCAGCCGGCCGGGCCCGGACGCGTGGCGCGACGCACCCACTCAGCCTCGGCGGCTGCCGCACCGACCGCCGGGCCTCGTTCTCAGCCGGCAGGCGCGCCGCCCCCAGTTGCCGCGGCCTCCGCAACCGCGCCGCGTGAGGCCGCGCCGTCGTGGCGTGGCGCGCCGCCGGCTGGGCAATCCCCGCGCGGACCAGTGCTCACCGGCGCCACCGGCGCCGGGTCGGCCGTCGGCGGCGCCCGCCCCGGCGCCGGTGGCGGCGGGTCGAGCGGCGGCCCGTCCGATGGCGGCGCGGCGATCGCCCGATCCATGGCCGGCGCGCCCGCGGGCGCCGGCGCGCGCCGCGCCGGCCAGCCGGCCGGCATACCGATGGCCACGGCGAGCTCGCTGACCCGTGCGCGCGTCGATTCGACCGAACTGCGCCCGGCGACGCTGATCCGCCGGCTGCCCGCGCTGGGCGCCGGCCCGATCCTCGCGTTGCCCGGCCCGCGCGGGGGCGCCGCGAACGTCCCGACCGGCGCCGCTGGCGCCCCGACCCGTCGAACCGCCACCGGGGCCAGGCCACCCTCGGCTGCCGGTGGCAGCGCCGCGAGCGTCGCTCGACCCGCCGAAACCGGGGCTTCCCCCCGCGAAGCGGGGCCGTTCGCCGTCCCCCCGATGCCTGCCGCCACTGCGGCGACGCCCACCGCGCCGCTCGGCGCCAGCGCCGGGATCGGCTCGATCGCCATGCCCGACCAGCTGATCCTGCGCCGCACCGCGCGCCACGGCTTCACCGAAACCGCGCGCGCGAGATCGCTTGGCAGCGGCTTCGCCCCGGACGCGCCGATCCGACCGGCCACCGTCAGCGGCTCGAGCGCGGTGCTCGGCGGCCCGAGCGGTGGCGTGGTGCGACGCGCGACGTCCAGTTCGAGCGCGAGCTCGATCGCCCCGGCGAGTGGGCGACGCGCCGGGGCGGGCCGCCCCGAGACGCCGCCGCGCGCTGGCTCGCCGGCAACGACGGGTGGATCATTGGGCGCCGCGCCCCGGTTGGGCGCGGTTTTCGCTGGCGCGCCGGCGAGCGCCGAGTCGGACGAGCCGGCCATGACATTGCGGCGCTGGGTCAATTCTGGGCCGCCGCGGATGGGCTTCAGGGCGCCCTTCCGCCCAGAACAGGCGATCCCGGGAATCGGAGGGCAGCACATGGCCGGTCGCGCCATCGGGGCAGGCATCGGACTGTTCAATGACGCCTTGCGGGCGTCCGAGGGATCGAATTCACCGTCGACGTTCTCACCACCGCCAACCGCCAGCCGGAGGTCGGGTGGCTCGACGGAGGCCATCACCTTCGGGCGAAGCATCTTCGGCGACGAGCCCGCGAGCAGCAAGACCAGTAAGACCAAGACGTCGACGAACGATGACGACGACACCGACGATGACGACGATGACGACGACGTGACCACGCCGAGCCGTCCGGCGGTGTCGACGAGCACCGGCACCTCGAAGAGCCCCAATTTGGACGAGCTCGTCGACTCGGTCATCGACAGAATTGAGCAGCGCGTCATCGACGAACTCGAGCGACGCGGCCGGCGAGCGAACCCGGGAGTGTTCTAAATGGCATTGGCCAAGGCATACCTGCTGATCGAGGGAAGCACCGCCGGGGCGGCGACCGGCGACCGAATCGACTGCCTGTTCAACCCGACTCAGATCGCCTACAGCCTAAGAAACGGCTGGAAATCGGACAAGAAGACCGGTGTGGACGCGCCGGCGGTGCACTTCATCGGCTCCAGCCCCGGCTCATTCCACCTGGACTTGATCTTCGACACCACCGACACCGGCGAATCGGTGGCCACCACCTACATCGACCAGCTCACCGCGCTGATGGCGATCAAGTCCAGCGTCTCGGGCACCGACGAGGACTCGGGCAACGCCCGCCCGCCGGTGGTTTCGTTCAACTGGGCCGACTTCCACACCCCGCCCGGGGTGATCGAGTCGATGGACGTCACCTACAACTACTTCGCCTCGAACGGCACCCCACTGCGCGCCAAGGTCTCCATCTCGATCAAGCAGTTCAAGGCCCAGTACTCCTACGGCGCGCAGAACCCGACCTCGGGCACGCCGCGCCCGCACCGGGTGCACCGGGTCCAGCCCGGCGAGACGCTGGACCGGATCAGCGCGCGCTACTACGGGGATTCGACGCGCTGGCGGCAACTGGCCAACGCCAACGGGATCGAGGACCCGCTGGCGCTGCGGCCCGGCTCGCTGCTCGCCATCCCGCGCATGGACTCGACATGAGGGGCGCTGAGGCAAGATGAGCGCCACCACCACCGAACTCAACGCGCCGAAGGTCAGCCGCTCCTCGCCGAAGGTGACGGTGAACGGCAACGAACTGTCCGTGGACGAGTACAAGGCGCTGCTCACCGCGCGGGTGGATCGCGGCCTGGGCCTGCCCGGACGGGTCACCCTGCGCTTCCGCGACGTGGGCCACAAGATGGCCAAGTCGTCGAAGTTCAAGCTGGGCGCCAAGATCATCGTCAAGATCGAGAGCACTTCGCTCATCACCGCCTACGTCACCGGCGTGTCCGCGGTCCGCCCGCGCCGGGAGAACCCGGAGTACGTGGTCACCGCCGACGACATGGCCTACCGGCTCACCCGCGGCATCAAGCCGTCGGTCTACCTGAACATGACCCCGAGCGATGTGGTCAACCAGCTCGCCAGCGCCGCCGGGCTGAGCGCCTCGGTGTCATCCTCGGCGAAGTTCGGCACCGCACTGGACTACCAGTTCCAGACCGGCACCGCGATGGCGTATCTCAACGCGCTGTGCCGGCGCGCCGGCGCGGTGTGGTGGGTGGACGACACGACCTTGAACGTCAAGGCGTCGACGGAGAACAGCGGCTCGGCAACCCGGAACGTCAACAACGATTTCCTGGAGTTCTCCCTGCGCGCCTCCGGCCTGTACCCGACCGAGGTCGAGGTGGCCGGCTGGGACCCGGTGCAGAAGCAGCCGGTCACCGGCACCGCGAGCTCGGCCAACGATCGCGGCTCCGCGCCGGCGCTGGTCTCGGACTACCTGGGCTCGACCAGCAGCCTGTCCGCGGCGAAGTCATCCTTCGGCGACTACAACCCGCTGACCAACGACGAGGCGACTTCGATCGCGGCGGCGCTGCTCGACGACGCCGCGCACGGCTCGGTGGTGGCGCGCGGCACCTGCTACGCCGACCCCGACCTGGCCCCCGGGGTCAAGCTGACGCTGAGCAACTCCGACGTCTACAACGGCGACTACTTCATCACCGAGGTCGCGCACGTCTATTCCGCGAGCGGGTTCCACACCAACATCGTCGCCGGGCCGCACCGCGTCATCGGCCTGGTCGATCAGCTGGCCAACCCGGAGGCCGACCCCGGCCTGGCCCGCGACGGCCTCATCGTCGGCAAGGTGACCAAGAACTCCGACGACCCGGCGAACCTGGGGCGGGTGCAGGTGCAATACCTCGCCCAGCCCGGCTCGCTGGTCAGCAGTTGGGCGCGCGTGGCCGCGCCCGGCGCCGGCAACAATCGCGGCACCATGTTCCACCCGGTGGTCAACGACGAGGTGATCATCGGCTTCGAGAACAGCGACATCGACCGCCCCATCGTGTTGGGCTGCGTGTGGGGCGGCTCGGACAACCTCCCCACCGCGTCGACCCTCCCGGACGACAGCGGCAAGGTCGCCGCGCGCCAGGTCGCCTCCGTCGCCGGGCACATCATCGAGTTCGGCGAGGACACCTCGGACACCTCCAAGGAGCACATCAAGTTCGTCGTGGCCAGCGGGCAGACGCTGCGCTTGGGCGCGGACAAGGTCACCCTCGACACCGGCGGCAAGCCGTTCGAGCTCACCGCCGGCTCCGGCACGATCAAGATCGACGATCAGGGCAACATCACCATCTCCGGCGCCAAGGTGAGCATCGAGGGCCAGCAGCAGCTGGATCTGAAGGCGCCCCAGCTGTCCGGCAAGGCCGACCAGACGCTGTCGCTGGAGGGCTCGGCGCAGGCCACCCTCAAGGGCGCGCAGGCGGAGGTCAACGGCAGCGCGACGCTGGCCATCAAGGGCGGGATGGTGCAGATCAATTGACCGACCCGACCGCCGCCGGCCAAGACCAGGACATCACCTTCGTCGGGCGGGGCTTCCTGTGGCCGATGGGCGTCGATCACACCGGGTCGATCGCGCTCTCCGCCGGCGCTGACGACTTGGACCGGTCGATCCAGCTGGTGCTGATCACCGCGCCGGGCGAACGGCTCATGCGACCCCAGTTCGGCTGCCGCATCTGGGACCTGCTCTTCGAGCCGATCACGACGAACCTGCTCGGGCAGATCGCTGAGGCGGTGCGCCAGGCGCTGGCCCAGTGGGAGCCGCGCATCACGGTCACCGAGGTGCGGCCGGCTCCGGACCCCAAGGACCACGGGTTGGTCCACATCGGGATCGAATACGTGGTCCGGGCCACCAACGATCGGCGCAACCTGGTCTACCCCTTCTACGTCATCCCGCACGACGCCGAGTGAGCCGAGCGAGGCCACGTGACAAACAGGATGACGAGTGATACACCATAGCGTGACCGACCGCCGCGATGGCCCTTTCGGACAGTGAGACGACCATGCCCTTGCCCGCACCGGAACTGGATGACCGTCGTTTCCAGGACATCGTCGATGAAGCCAAACGCCTGATCCCCAGGTACTGCCCGGAGTGGACCAACCACAACGTCTCCGACCCCGGGGTCGCGCTCATCGAGCTGTTCGCCTGGATGAGCGAGATGGTGCTGTTCCGCGTGAACCAGGTGCCCGAACGGCTGTACGTCCACTTCCTGAACATGATCGGCATCGAGCCGTTCCCGCCCGCGGTGTCGCGCGCCGAGCTGACCTTCTGGCTGTCCGCCGTGCTGGACCAGCCGGTGCTCGTGCCCGCCGGCACCCAGGTCACCACGGCGGTCAGCGTGGCCAGCTCGGACACCCCGATCGTGTTCACCACCACTCGGGACCTGACCATCAGCCCGCCGGTGCTGCGCTCGGCCAAGACCATCTCGGCCAACCAGGAGCTAGTCACCGACATCTGGGACGACCTGCGCTTCGACCCGCGTGGCGCGGTTTGCTTCCCGTCCGAGCAACTCACCCCCGGCGACGCGCTCTGCCTCGGCTTCGAGCACAGCCTGGCCGGGACCGTGCTGCGGCTCACCCTGGCCGCCCACGCCGAGGGCATCGGGGTGGATCCGCGCAACCCGCCGCTGGCCTGGGAGGTGTGGAACGGCGAGGGCTGGATCGCCGCCGCCGTGAACCAGGACACCACCGGCGGGCTCAACCGCGACGGGCAGATCACCCTGCTCATCCCGATCGAGCACGAGCTGATGACCCTCGGCGACACCCCCGGATACTGGCTGCGCGTCCGGTTGGTCGAGCCAACCCCCGGCCAGCCCACCTACCAGGCCTCGCCGCGCATCCTCAACCTGGACGTCGCCGCGCTCGGCGGGACCATCGTCTCCGAGCACTCCCAGCAGCGCCCGCGCGAGGTGCTCGGCCGCAGCGACGGCACCACGGCGCAGCGGCTCACCGTCACGCAGGTCCCGGTGCTGCCGCGCACCGCCGGCGAGCACGTGCAGGTCATCGACCCCGACGGCACCGCGGACTGGACCGAGGTGGACGACTTCTCCGGCTCCGGCCCGACCGACCGGCACTACGTGTGGGACTCCTCGTCCGGCACGGTCGGGTTCGGGCCGCGGGTGCGCTACCCGGACGGCAGCGTGCGCCAACACGGCGCGATCCCCCGTGACGGGGCGGAGATCGTCGTCACCGGCTACCGCACCGGTGGTGGGGCGCGCGGCAACGTCGGCGCGCGCACCCTGACCGTGCTGCGGTCCTCCGTGCCGTTCGTGGCCAATGTCACCAACCTGGGCCCAGCGGTGGGCGGGGTGGACGCGGAGACGGTCGCCGAGGCCAAGACCCGCGGCCCGCTCACCTTGCGCACCGGGCAGCGCGCGGTCACCGCCGGCGACTTCGAGCGGCTGGCCAAGGAGTCGTCCATCGAGGTGGCGCGGGCGCGATGCCTGCCGAGCACCCGGGTGAACGGCGTGGTGCGCGTGTTGATCGTGCCCAATGTCCGCGCCGATGTCTCCCGGCACACCCTGGACAGCTTCGCCATCACCGCGCCGCTGATGCGGCAGATCAGTGAGCACTTGGACGCGCACCGCCTGGTCGGGTCGGCCATCGAGGTGGGCACCCCGTACTACCAGGGCGTGTCGGTGGTGGCGCTGGTCTACACCGGCGCCGGGCGCCCGAACGCGCTGGTCCAGCAGCGGGCGATGGACCTGCTGGCGCGGTACCTGAACCCGCTCACCGGAGGCCCGGACGGCAACGGCTGGCCGTTCGACGCGGACCTGAACTCGGCGGCGGTGGCGCAGCTGCTGGAGTCGGTCGATGGCGTGGAGCGGATCGAAGAGGTGTTGTTGTTCGAATACGACCTGCGCACGGGACGGCGGATCGGCACCGCCAAGGACGTGATCCAGCTCGACCGCGACTCGCTGTTCCTGTCCGCCGGGCACAAGGTGATCGTGCGGTGAGCCGGCGATGACCGAGATCGTGCCGCGGCGCGGTGCCGCGCTGCGCACCACGGCGCGCACCAGCGCGCGCAACGCGAACTGGATGCTCACCCAGCTGCCAGTCGGCATGGTCGAGGCGGACTTCTTCATGCGCTTCGTGTCGATCTTCCAAGAGATCGGCTCCAGCCTGATCGACGACGCGGACAACATCGACAACGTGGTGAACCTGAGCGTCGCGCCGGCGCCGAACGTGCCGTGGCTCGGCTCCTGGATCGGCATCAACACCGTCGACCCGTCGCTGCCGATCGACCTGCAGCGCCGCATCGTGGCCAGCGCGGCGGACACCCTCGCCTGGCGCGGGACAGTGGCTGGGCTGACCCGATTCCTGGAGCTGACCAGCGACGGTCCGGTCGAGGTGACCGACGGCGGCGGCGTGTGGGCCGACCGCGAGGCGCCTGACGACAGCGCCTGGGTGCGGATGCGGGTGCAATCGACCGGCTGGCTCGGCGAGGCAGACTTCGTCGCGTTGGTGCGCGACGAGATCCCGGCGCACGTTCGTGCGCAGATATATGTCGGCGACCGATTGATTTGGTCGTCGGAAGACGGAAGGCCGCGGCCATGACCACGCCCGAGGCGCGCCCGCCGATGACCGGCGCCCAAGACTTCGATGCCACCATGCCGATCCCCGTCGCCACCGAGGACGCGCCGACCGGCCCAGTCGCTGAGCCGATGCCTGGCGCCGCGCCGATGCCTGCCGCCGCGCCGATGCCGGTTGCCGCGTCGGGCGCGGTCGCGCCGATCGCCGCCGGGCCGCCCGCGCCTGGCGCGCCCCCCGCTCCGCCTGTGCCGACCGCGCCCGTTGCGCCGCCCGCAGTCGCGCCGCCCGCAGTCGCGCCTGCCGCGCCGGCGGCGGGAGAGCAGCCTTGGGGCGCGCCGCCGCCCTGGCCCGGGGAGTTGGCCGGGGCGTATCCCGGACCCGCCTGGCCACCCAACGGGCCGCCACCAGCGCCCGAGGCGGCCCCGTCGGGAACCGGCATCGGCAGCGCTGAGCTGGTCAGCTGCCCGGAGTGCGGCACCACCGCCATGGTCACCTTGAACCGGCGCGACGCGCGTGATTTCTGCCGGAGCTGCGATTTCCCGTTGTTCTGGACGCCGAGCGCCATCGTCCGCGACCCCGGTGAGGGCACCTCCGGGGAGTCGCTGCGCCGGCTGCCGGGCACGGAGGGGCGGGCCACCGTCGCCTCGGTGCCGTGTCCCCACTGCGCCGAGCTCAACGCCGTGTCGGCCACGGTGTGCATCCGTTGCGGGAGCCCGTTGCTGATTGTCGCGGCGCCTCCGCAGCCGATGCCGATGCCGGTGTACGCGCCGCCGGTCTTCGTCGAGGTGCCCGAGGAGCACCGCCATGTCCCCTGGTGGGTGTGGCCGCTGGCGCTCGCTGTGGTGATCGCGGTCGCGCTGATAGTGATGGTGGTGACGGGCGTCTTCGGCTGAGTCGCCCGCCGAGCGGTCCGCCAGGCA
>WQZC01000097.1 GCA_009780925.1 Actinomycetes bacterium
CAAGACGGGCGGCTGCCGATGGGGTTCATCGACGACGAGGACGTGCTGTACGCCGCCGAGCCGGGGCAGGGCTCAGTCTCCCTGGACGAGGAGACCCGGGCGATCGCGGAGAGCCTGGCCGACGGCCGCCAAGCCTGGCGGGAGGACTACCCATACGCCAAGAAGCTGACCCGCGCGGAATACGAGCGCACCAAGCGGTCGTTGCAGATCGAGCTGCTCAAGCTGCAGAGCTGGGTCAAAGACAGCGGGCAGCGCATCGTGCTGCTGTTCGAAGGCCGGGACGCGGCCGGCAAGGGCGGCACCATCAAACGGTTCACCGAGCACCTCAATCCCCGTGGCGCGCGGGTGGTGGCGCTCGAGGTGCCGACCGACCGGGAGCGCGCGCAGTGGTATTTCCAGCGCTACATCGCCCATCTGCCCACCGCCGGCGAGATAGTGCTGTTCGACCGATCCTGGTACAACCGCGCCGGGGTGGAACGGGTGATGGGGTTCTGCACGCCCACCGAGTACCTGGAGTTCATGCGCGAGGCACCCGAGCTCGAGCGCATGCTGACGCGCAGCGGCATCCACCTGTTCAAGTTCTGGTTCTCGGTGTCCCGCGCCGAGCAGCGCGCCCGCTTCGCGGCGCGGCAGATCGACCCGGTGCGCCGCTGGAAGCTCAGCCCGATGGACCTGGCCTCACTGGACAAATGGGAAGCGTACACCGACGCAAAAGAGGCAATGTTCTTCTACACTGACACCGCCGACGCCCCGTGGACGGTCATAAAGAGCAATGACAAGAAACGCGCCCGGCTGGCCGCGCTGCGATACGTGCTGGCCAATCTCGACTACACCGACAAGGACCTCAAAGCAGTTGGCACACCCGATCCGCTCATCGTCGGCCCGGCCGCCGCGATCGACGCCGAGAGCCCACAACGTGTGCTAACTCCCATGTTTCGCCTCCCCGGCTGAGGCCCGCGCCCTAGGTGCTTAAACTCGCCCGCATCCGAGCCATCGGACGCGAGTTCGATGACCGTTGCTAACACGCCCGGGGGCGCCACGGGGACGGCAGCGCTTGGAGTGAGTTTCGCTACAAAACTGCAATCCCGACTCACTGCGGGGAGGACCATATGGACTCAACCGTTCAAAACCGCGTCATCGCACCAACTCGGCCCGACACCGTTAGCGGCCAGCTCGCCGCTCGAGGTGTGACGCGTCGCTCATTATTCAAATACGCCGCCGGAATTACCGCGCTGCTGGCCCTGCCCGAGGTGTACGCGCCGCGGGTGGCCGAGGCGGTCGCCGCCGTGGACAAACCAGTCGTCCTGTGGCTGGCGTTCCAGGACTGCGCCGGCGACACCGAATCGTTCCTGCGCGCGGCCAACCCCGGCGTCGCCGACCTGATCCTCGACCTGATCTCGGTTGACTACCACGAGACGCTGATGTCCCCGGCCGGCGCCGCGGCCGAGCAGAGCCTTGCCGACAGCATCGCCCAGGGCGGCTACCTGCTGGTCGTGGAGGGCTCGGTGCCCACCGCCGACGGCGGGATCCACTGCACCGTCGGCGGTGACACCGCCCGCAACCACCTGAGCAAAGCCGCGAAGGGCGCCGCCGCCGTGATAGCGGTCGGAACCTGCTCGGCGTACGGCGGCTTGCCCGCCGCGTCACCGAACCCGACCGGCGCGGTCGGCATCGGCGGGCTCGTCGGCGGCAAGCCGGTGCTCAACTTGCCCGGCTGTCCGGTCAACGTCGACAACCTGACCGCCACCATCGCGCACTACCTGACGTTCAAGGCGCTGCCCGCGCGCGACGACCTCGGCCGGCCGCTGTTCGCCTACGGCGACCTGATCCATGACAACTGCCCGCGCCGCGGCCACTTCGACTCCGGCGAATTCGCGCTCGCGTTCGGCGATGAGGGGCACCGCAAGGGCTACTGCCTGTACAAGCTGGGCTGCAAAGGGCCGGCCACGATGTCCAACTGCCCCCGGCAGATGTGGAACGGCGGCACCTCGTGGCCGATCGGCGCCGGCGCGCCGTGCGTCGGCTGCACCGAGCCGGAGTTCTGGGATCGGATGACGCCCATCTACCGCCGCTTGCCGCGCGTCCCCGGCTTCGGGGTGCGGCACACCGCGGAGCAGATCGGGATGGCCGCGGCCGGCGCCATGGTCGCCGGCGCGGTCGTGCACGGCGTGGTCAAAGGCGGCCAGCACTTCGCCAATCGCAAACTCGACGCCGCCACCAACCCGGACCGCGCGACCGCCGGCCCGGTCGCGCCGGCGGGCCGACCCAGCGCGAGCACTAGTGAGGTGACCAAATGAGCCGGCTAGTGGTTGATCCGATCACCCGGATCGAGGGACACCTCCGGGTCGAGGCGCAGGTCGCCAACGGCACGATCACCGACGCGTGGACCTCCACCACCATGTGGCGGGGGCTGGAGCAGATCGTGCAGGGCCGCGACCCGCGCGACGTGTGGTATTTCGCGCAGCGGGTCTGCGGCGTGTGCACCACCGACCACGCGTTGGCCTCGATCCGCGCCGCCGAGGCGGCGGTCGGGGTCACCATCCCACCCAACGCGCACTACCTGCGCGATCTGATCGCGGCGTCCCAGATCGTGCACGACCACGTGGTGCACTTCTATCACTTGCACGCGCTGGACTGGGTGGATGTGGTCTCCGCGCTATCGGCCAGCCCGTCGGCGGCAGCCCAACTCGGCCAATCGCTCTCGGACTACCCGAACAACACCGTCGCGCAGCTGACCGCGGTGCAGACCCGGCTGAAAACCTTCGTCGCGGGCGGCAAGTTGGGCCCGTTCGCCAACGGCTACTGGGGCCACCCGGCCTATCAGCTGCCGCCCGAGGCGAACCTGCTCGCGGTGTCGCACTATCTGGACGCGCTGGCGTTCCAACGCGAATACGTCAAAGTGCACGCCATTTTGGGCGGAAAGAACCCGCACCCGCAAAGCTATGTGCTCGGCGGCATGACGATGTCGGTGGACCCGAACGGCAAGGACACCCTCAACGACGACAAGCTCGCGCATCTGCGCGATCTGCTCGTCGCGGGCCAGAACTTTGTGCGGCAGGCGCTGCTCCCGGACTGCCTGGCCGTGGCGTCCTTCTACCCGCAGTGGGCCGCGCTCGGCGCGGGGCCGAAGAACTACCTATCGTTCGGTGACTTCCGGTCCTCCCCGATGCCCGCCGACCAGGCCGCGAAACCGGTCGCCGACGGCGTGCTGCCGGCCGGGTTGATCCGGAACGGGGACCTGTCCTCGGTGACCATGCCGGACGCCGACCTGATCGCCGAAGAGGTCACCAACGCCTGGTACCGCTACGACGGCGGCGATGCCACGCCGCTGCGCCCGTTTGACGGGGAGACCAAGCCCCACTACACCGGGCCGACACCGCCCTACGACCAGCTCGACGTGTCCGGCAAATACAGCTGGCTGAAGTCGCCGCGCTACGACGGCAAGGTCGTCGAGGTCGGGCCGCTGGCCCGGATGCTGCTCGCCTACGCGCGCGGCGACGCGCTGGTGCGCGGGCACATCGACGCCGCGCTCGCCGCGCTGAAGGTTGGGCCGGAGGCGCTGCACTCGACTCTCGGGCGCACTTTTGCCCGCGCGGTGGAGGCGGATGTGCTGGCCACCCACTCGCTGGACGTGCTCGACCAGCTGACCGCGAACATCGCCAGCGGCGACCTGAACACCCACGACAACAGCAAGTTCGAGCCGAAGGACTGGCCGGCGCGCTGCCAAGGCGTCGGCTTCGTGGAGGCCCCGCGCGGGACGCTCTCGCACTGGATCAAGATCGCTGACCAGCAGACCGAGCGGTACCAGATGGTGGTGCCATCCACCTGGAACGCCGGGCCGCGCGACGCCAAGGGCCAGCGCGGCGCCTACGAGGTCGCTCTGCAGGGCACCCCAGTGGCGAAACCGGAACAGCCGCTCGAGCTGCTGCGCACCGTGCACTCGTTTGACCCGTGCATGGCCTGCGCGGCGCACATCTTGGACGCGGACGGCAACCCCGTGCTCGAGGTCAAGGTGCAATGAGCGCCCGGCAGCCGGCGACGGCGCCGGCGACCAAACGCGCCCGGCCGACCCGGGTCAGTGCCCGACTGGCTCGGCTGCACCGCTCGTCCGTGTGGTTCAGCGTCGTGCTCGCCGCTTTCGGCCACAAGTTCGCGGTCCCATCGGACGGCAAGTCCGGGTCGGCGCCGACGGCGCGGGGCCACCGGGCCTTCGGCCGCAGGGCGAGCGGACACCCGACGGGCGGACACGGGGCGGGCGACCAGCTGGTGCAGGTGCGGGTGTGGGACCGGATGGTCCGGTTCCTGCACTGGGTCATGGTGATCAGCGTGGTAGCGCTTTCCGTCACCGGGGTCTACATCGGCAATCCGATGCTCGTCGGGGTGCACGGCGTCCAGTTGATGAACATGATTCGCGCGGTGCATTTCTGCTTCGGTTGGATCCTGCTGGGCGTGGTGGTGTGCCGCATCATCTGGATGTTCACCGGCACCCGGTACGCGCGCTGGAGCGAATTCGTGCCAGTGACCAGGGAGCGCTGGCGCAGCCTCATCGAGACGATTAGGTACTACGCATACCTCAAAGATCACCCACCGGCCGTGGTCGGGCACAATCCGATGGCCGCGCTATCCTATCTCGGGGTGTACGCGTTATTCCTGTTCCAGGTGCTCAGCGGGTTCGCGTTGCTGTCCTATCCGGGCCGCTCCGGCGCGGAATGGTTCATCAGCGGCTGGCTGGCCAACTGGTGGGGCATCACCGAAGTCCGTCTGGTGCATCACATCGTGATGTGGGTGATCGCGATATTCCTCGTCATTCACATCTACGCCTCGTTCATGTTCGACCGCAGCGAGCACTCGGGCGAGATCACGTCCATGTTCACCGGCTGGAAAACGCTGCCGGCGAGCCACGTGGCCGCCTCACTCGCGCCTCAGCACTCGGTGTTCGGCACACGCCCGGCGGCGCTGAAACGCTGGGCGCTGGGCAAGCTCGGTGCGCTTGGCAAGCGCGGCAAGCCGGAACCTGACTCGGCGAGCAAGGAGTTGGCCGCGACGTGACCGACCACCATGTCGCCGATCATCCAAGTTCGGCTGACCCGGTGGCCGCCGACCCGACGGCTGGCGCGCCGGCGAGCGTCTGCGTGCTCGGGGTTGGCAACGAGCTGTTCACCGACGAGGGCTTGGGGGTGGTCGCGGCGCGCGAGGTCGGCGGCTGGGGCCTGCCCGGCGTCGAGGCGCTGGACGGCGGGACGCTCGGGCTGGCGCTGGCGCCAGAGATCGCCGACCGGGACTGCCTGCTGATCCTCGACGCGATCACCGCCGCCGGGCGGGTCCCGGGCGAGCTGATCGAGTTGCGCGGCGAGCAGGTGCCCGCCCACCACGCCCAAGTCATGTCGGTGCACCAGATCCAGCTCGGCGACGCACTGGCCGCCGCTGAGCTGTCCGGTGTCCTACCCAAGCGGATCGTCGCGCTCGGCATCGTGCCCTTCGACCTGACCACCGGATTCGGGCTGTCCGAGCCGATGCGCGCGCGGCTGCCGGACCTGCTGTCCGCCGCGCGGCGGGTCCTCGACGAGTGGTCGCGCAGCGCTCCCCCGACCCCGCGACGGCTGGAACCCATCGAGCCGCGACCGACGGAAGAGGAATCGACGCCATGCACGAAGTAGCGCTGGTAAACACTGCGGCGGCCACCCTGCTGGGCCGTCTCGGCGACACTCCCACGCGCGCGGTCGAGATCGAGATCGGCCCCAAGGTGGTGCCCGAGGTGGCCGCCAACGCCTGGCGGATCGCCGTCGCCGGCAGCGCGTTGCAGGACGTGCCAGTCACCTGGACGACGGTGTGGAACACCTTGCGGTGTCTGGAATGCGGCGCGGAATACCCCGGCGACAAACTCGCGTTGTGCCCGCGCTGCTCGGGCACCGGGCTGGTGGTGCAGGAGCCGGACGAAGTCGTGATCGCCGGATGGCGCTGATCGGCGGCGAGGCGATGCCTGCGGTGCGCGCGGCGGGGGCGAGCGCACCGGCGGCCTCGGTCCGGCTCCGGATCGAGGCCGCCGGGGTGGTGCAAGGGGTGGGCATGCGCCCATTCGTCGCGAAGCTGGCGTCGCGGCTGGGCCTGGCGGGATTCGTCGGCAACGATCCGGACGGGGTGTTCATCGAGGTCGAGGGAGCACCGGACGCGGTGGCCCAGTTCCGTCACGCGCTGGACCGCCCCGAGCAACTGCCCCCTCTGGCCCGGCTGGAACGGCTCGGCACCGCGATCCGGCCGGCCACCGGGCAGACCGGTTTCACCATCGCGCCCTCACGCGTCGCGCCCGTCGGCGCGGCCTCAGCATCCGGCCCAATCTCGGCGCCCCGGCCCGCGGCGACGGGCGACGCACCGGCCGCGATCAGCATTCCGGCGGACGCGGCGACCTGCGCGGACTGCCTGGCGGAATTGTCCGATCCAGCCGACCGCCGGTACCGTTACCCGTTCATCGCCTGCACCCAGTGCGGCCCCCGGTTCACCATCGTGGCGCGGTTGCCCTACGACCGGCCAGGCACGGTGATGGCGGACTTCCCGCTGTGCCCGCAGTGCGCGGCGGAGTACACCGACCCGATGGACCGCCGGTTCCACGCCCAGCCCCAATGCTGCCCCAGCTGCGGACCGCAGTTGTCGTTGCGCTCAGCAGGGGGCTTCGATCCGCCGCCCGGAATGCCGGCTTTGGCCGGGGTTGTCACCGGAACCGAGGCGGTGCTGCAGCAGACTCTCGCGGTGCTGGCGGTGGGCGGGATCGTCGCGATCAAAGGCACCGGCGGATACCACTTGGCCGTGGACGCCACCCGGCCGAACGCGGTGGCCCGGTTGCGCCGACGCAAACGACGCTCCGACAAGGCATTCGCGGTGATGGCGCCCGACGCCGCGACCGCGCGCCGGCTCGCCGACTTCGACGACGACGCGATGGCGGCGCTTTCCGGTCCAGCAGCCCCGATCGTGCTGGCCGACGCCCGCGCGGACGGGCCGTTGTCGCCGGCGGCGCGCGCGGCGATCGCCCCCGGGCTGGACACCCTCGGGGTCATGCTGCCGTCCACCGGCCTGCACCACCTGCTCTTCCGCACCTCGGCCCCAGTTGGCGCTGACACTCGCGGCAGGGCGGCCAAGCGCGCCGACGGAGCGGCCGCCAGCTTCGCTCGCGACGGGGCCGCCGGGTGGCGGCCGAGGGTCTTGGTGTTCACCTCGGCCAACCGCGCCGACTGCCCCATCATCATCGACGACCAGGACGCGTTCGACGGGCTGGCTGATATCGCCGACGCGATCTTGGCGCACAACCGGCGCATCCTGCTGCCCTGCGACGACTCGGTGCTGGCGGCGCCGCTGGGTCTGCCATCGGCGCCGGCCTCGCCGCCGACCCCGGTGCGCCGCTCCCGGGGCATCGTGCCCGGGCGGCTGCGGATCACCGCCCCGGCCGGCGCGCCAACCATGCTTGCCGTGGGCGGGGAGATGAAAGCCACCGTCGCGTTGGCGTTCCAGGACCGGTCCGGCCGGGCCGGCGAGCTGACCGTCCAGCCGTCCGCGCACATCGGGGACACCGCCTCAACGGAAACGCTGGCCACGCTGGAGCGGGCGGTGGATCATCTGGTCGCGCTGAGCGGCCGCCCGGTCGAGCTGGTGCTCGCCGACCCGCACCCGGGTTACCGCTCCCGGGCGTTCGCCGAGTCATACGCCCGGGCGCGCGACGTCGAATGCCGCTACGTGCAGCATCATCACGCGCACTTCGCGTCGCTGGCCGCCGACGCGGGCCTGCCGCCGGACCAGCCGATGCTCGGGTTCGCCTTCGACGGCACCGGCTACGGACTGGACGGCGCCATCTGGGGCGGCGAGGTGTTGGCGGGCACGGCGGCGGGGCCGCGCCGGGTGGCGCATCTGCGCCAATTCCTGCTGCCCGGCGGCGAGGCGGCGATCCGCCACCCCGCGCGCATCGCGTTGAGCCTGCTCGACGGGTTCGGACTCGCCGGCGCCGCGGACCGCGTGGCGGGCCTGGCCGACGACGAGCGGGCGGCGGTGCGGTCCATGCTCGCCGCTTCGGTCCACACGGTGCCGACGACCAGCATGGGGCGCCTGTTCGACGCGGTGAGCGCGCTGCTCGGGGTGTGCCTGCGCCCCGGCTATGAGGGCGAGGCGGCGATGCGGCTCGAAGCGCACGCCAAACGCGGGCTGCCCCGCCTCGCGCGCGGCGCGGCCCGCGTCGGCCACGACATCGGCACCGGCTACGAGTGGGCGTTTCCGCGCGACGGCGACGCGCTGGTGCTCGATCCCGCGCCGGCGCTGGCCGCGATCTGCGACGAGCTGGCCAGCGGCGTCGCCACCGAGCTGATCGCGGCCCGATTCCACCTCGGCCTCGCCGGCGCGATCGCGACCACCGCACGGATGATCGTGGACGCCATGGGCGCGTCCGCGGCCACACTTCCCGTTGGCTTGGCCGGCGGGGTGTTCGCCAACCGACTGCTGGTCACCGCTACTCGACGCAGGCTGGCCGCCGTCGGGTTGGGCGTGTTGACGCATCGTCGGCTGCCGCCGAATGATGGCGGCCTGGCGGTGGGGCAGATCTTCGCCGCGGCCGGGAGAGGAGCCTAGCCATGTGCCTGGGGGTGCCCGGGAGGATCGTCGACGTCTCCGACACCGAGCTGCTGCGCTCTGGGACGGTGGATTTCGGCGGCGTCACCAAGACCGCGTGCCTGGAATACCTGCCCGACGCCGCAGTGGGCGACTGGGTGCTGGTGCATGTCGGATTCGCGATCACCAGGCTGGATGAGCCGGCCGCGCGCGAGACCCTGTCGCTGCTGGCGGGGGCGGGCCTGCTGGACGAGGCGCTCGGCGCCGAGCCCGCGGGCCGACCGGCATGAGCGCCTCACCCGGCCCGAGCGCGTCCAGCGGCCCACGCGCTCCCAGCGGCCCACGCGCTCCCAGCAGCCCGTGCGCGTCAGCCGGCATGGCCGCGTCCACCGATGTCGGCGGCGCCAGCCCGGTGGAAACCGGCGCGTTCTCCGACCCAGCGCTGGCCGGCCGGCTGGTGGCGCGGATCCGGGCCTCGGCGGACCGCTGCTACGCGCTGATGGAGGTGTGCGGCGGGCAGACGCACTCGATCATCCGCAATGGGATCGACGAGTTGTTGGCCGGCTGCGTGGAACTGATTCACGGCCCGGGCTGCCCGGTGTGTGTCACGCCGCTAGAGACGATCGACCGGGCGTTGGCGATCGCCGCCCAACCCGGCGTCGTCTTCTGCTCCTTCGGCGACATGCTGCGGGTGCCCGGCTCGTCGGTGGACCTGTTCAAAGCTCGAGCCGCCGGCGCGGACGTGCGGGTGGTGTATTCCCCGCTGGACGCGGTTCGGATCGCCCGGGAGAATCCCGACCGGCAGGTGGTGTTCTTCG
>WQZC01000098.1 GCA_009780925.1 Actinomycetes bacterium
GCTGCCGACCGGCTGGTCCTGGGATGATCAGACCCTGTCGGTCGGACCGGTGGGCGACCAGGCGCACCCAGCGACGTTCGATCCGGACACGGCCAACTACAACGTGCTACACGGCGTGCCCGTGACCGTCACCGTCACCGCGTTGCCGCTGGCCTCGGCGCTGGTCACGCTGGCGCCGGGGCCCTACGTGTACACCGGCGCGGAAGTCACCCCGGTGGTGACCTCGGTGACGGTGGGCGCGGTGACCGTCCCGTCCGCGGACTACACGGTCAGCTACGACTTCAACATCGAAGCCGGCACGGCGACCGTCACGGTGACCGCCAGCGCGGGAAGCACCAATTTCACCGGCTCGGCGACCGGTGCCTTCACCATCGACAAGGCCGATCCGGACCACACGCCGCCGGCCGTGAGCGCGACCTACGGCCAGACGCTCGCGGACTTGACCCTGCCGCCCGGTTGGTCCTGGGACGATTCGACCGAGCTGGTCGGACCCGCCGGCCCCCAGACGCACACCGCGACGATCACGCCGACCGACACCGACAACTACAACACGCTGACCGGGATCGACGTGACGGTCACCGTCGCGCCCAAGGCGCTCACCGTGATCGCGGCCGATAAGAGCAAGCTCTTCGGCGCGGCCGACCCGCCGCTGACCTGGAGCGCGGCCGGCCTGCTGGCGGGCGACACGCTGACCGGTTCGCTGAAGTACACCGGCACAGCGGTGGGCGACTACGACATCGTGCAGAACGTGCCCTTCGCCAGCTCCGATTACAGCATCACCTTCGTCAAGGGCACCATGACGATCAAGCCGACGGCTGCGATGACTTCCGCCGCCGACAAGATCAACGCGTTGCCGTACCCGGTGCAGGACCAGGCCGACGCCGACCAAGTGGCGTCCGCGACCAAGGCGTTCAACGCGCTGTCGCCAGCCCAGCAGGCGCAGCTGCCGGCGACGGTGCGCGGCACGCTCAAGACCGCCCAGACGGAGGCCGGGCCGGTCAACCACGCCGCCAGCAATGTGACCGTGGCGGGGAAGCTGCCGTGGAACATCCGGCTGGTGGTCACAGAGATCGACTCCTCGGACCCGAGCTACGCCGCCTTCGCGGCAGCGGCGGGCGGCCAGCAGCCGCTCGCGCTGTACGACATCAAGCTGGTCAACACGCTGACCGGGAAGGCCTACGAGCCGCCGGTGGGCACAAGCCTCACCGTGACCTTGGGCGGGCTGTCGCTCACCGCCGACCAGAGCGTGGCCGTGGTGCACCAGAAGGCCAGCGGCGCGCTCGAACAGCTCAGCGCGAAGGCATTCGGTGACACGGTTACCTTCAAGGCCACCTCGTTCAGCCGCTACGGCGTCTTCGAGGGCCAGGCGGCAGATCAGGTGGCCGGGGGTTCGATCCCCACGGGACTCGCCGACACTGGTGGTAGCAACGTGCTGACGCTGTGGCTGTGGCTGGCCAGCGTGGTCATGCTCACCCTGGGCTTGATGCTCGTGGCCAGAAGAAACATGGGGCAGAGCGCGGAAAACTGAGCTGGGACCCAGCCAGACCCAGCCGGCCGCTGAGCGGGCTGGGATCCGGCCGGCCTCGAGCTTTGATCAATTAACGTTTCGGCCAGGTGTCTTGGCGGAAACGTTAATTGATCAAAGCGAGTCCCCGTCTACAGCAAGCCTGAGCTGAAAAGTCCCGGACCGCTGATAGGTTGTAGGCGCGCGGGCGGGGCTCGGCATCCGCCGAGGTGGCTCAGGCGCGCTGAGGCGCGCGGAGGCATTCGGTCCCGCGGCCGAACGAGGTGAGTCAGGTGGGGCTCGACCACTCGTCGCTGGGGAGGCTGGCGACGCCGATGCCGGCGCGCGCGCGCCGGGCCGGACGATTTCGCGAGCCGGGACGGTTCCTGGTCGCGCTGTCGCTGTCGGCGGGCTTGGCGGCGGCGATGTGCGCCAGCGCGCTGTCCGTGGCGCCGATGGCCGGCGCTGCGGTGCCGCGCGCCGCGTCCACCGGAGGCGCCGCGACCTTGGGAAACGCTGCGGGGGCGGATTTCGCTGCGCCCGTGGGCGCCGCCACCATCACGGGAAACGGTGCGGCCTCGGGTGTCGCTGCGCCCGCGGGCGCCGCCACCGAACTGGTTGGCTCGGTGTCATTCACCAAGACCGCCACCGGAATCGCCATCAATGGCCGGGCCTTCGTGCGCAACAAACCGTATGGGGGAATCTACGTCCAGTTCTACTTCGACGCCGCCTATCCGGCGGGCGGGGCGCGGGCGGTGTACCTGTTCCCGGCCTATCCCGCGTGCTTCGCGAACACTTGGACGGTGGGCAAGCAGTTCGGCTATGGCACCCACACGGTGACCGCGGTCGCGCTGAATCCGTACGACGCCAGCCAGACCGTCATCGGCAAGACGAAGTTCACCTTCTACGACCCCAAGTACCGTTGGGGGAAAATCACCTCGTTCACCGTGACTGACCCCGGCTATGTCCACTGGGCCGGTTGGGTCCCGGCCGGGACCCGAGTGCAGTACCTGCGCGACGGGCGGGTGCTCAGGACCCTTCCGGCGTCGTCTGGGCCAAGGCAGTTCAACGCCACCTGGATGTTGGGCGCGCAGTTCGCCGCCGGGACGCACGTTTTCGGAATCCGAGCGATCGACAAATCCGGCAGGGCCCACCAGCTCCACACCAGCCGCCGGCTGCGGTTCAGCGCGTCCGCCGCCGCGCTGTCCCGGGCGGTGTACCGGCTGCCTGGGCACGGCCTGGTGCTGGGCCATCGCATGGTGGCGCACCCGGTGGCGGCGGGCCCGCTCGGGGTGACCAACCTGGGCGACTGCCAGGTCCGGGTGAACGTGCCGGCGGCCGGCGCGCGGCTGACCGATGTGGTCCGGCACGAGTTCCTGCACGTGCTGCAATGCCGCGTCTACGACGGCAATGTGAAGCGGATGGACGCCGACGCTGGACCGGCCACCCACGGAGTGCGGCGACTGGAGCTGGTCGCCGACGTCGGGGAGCGGATGCTCGGCGGCCGGTTCACGCCCTATCTGGCCGCCGCCCGGGCCGGCCAAGGTCCGACCTGCCACGACCGCCGGCAGGCGGCCAACCTGCTCAACGGCCGCCCGATGAGCTATCGGGGCGCGCTCACCAAGCACCGAATGGCATGGTGCTGACGGCGCGCTGCCTCAGGGGCGCCGCCGGAGGCGGGTGCCTGGTGGCGCCCGGGCGCGGACGGCCCGCGTCCGGTTGGTGACCTGCATCGCATCTGACGGACCTCGTACGTGTGGTTGGTGTTAAGTCCAGTTAGACTTGCGCATGGTGTTCATGGCTCCTAGCCGAATAGTGAACGTCATGTGGTTTCTGTTAAGCCGTTTCAATCGTTCGTGGTTCGCCGGCCAGACATGGCGCGTCGAGCCATCACTGCGCATCGTCTCGTCCGGGGATGGGGCCCGGCTTCTGCCTTCGCGTCAGGAGAGTTGGCCCAATGGGTACCCGGAAGTCATGGACCGCAGCGGCGGCGACCGCGCTCGTCGCCGCGACCGTCTTCAGTAGTTTCAGCCTGGGGGCGCTGTCCCCATCAGCCGGCGCGGCGCCCGTCGAAGGGGTGGCGCCCGCCGGGCGAGCGATGGCTGGCGCGACCGGATCGATCGGCGCGGTGGCGGGTCCCGCCCGCACCGCGAGCGACGCTCCGGTGGCCGGGTGCGACGACGCGGTGCGCGCGCTCAACACCGGCCATGACGCCGCCACCGGCGGCCGGGCCGCGCCAGGGCGGACCGACCCGGGCTGGCGCGCCGCGGGCCCGTTCGAGTGGTCCGGGACGGTGTGGACCGCGGCGCAGATCAAGCAACTGATCGCCGACCCGACCCGGGTCGATCCCCCCAGCGGCTCGGCCGCTGAGACCCGGCCAGGATGGACCGCCGCGTTCGTCGTCGATGACGCGGTGTCCAGCGGGGCGCCCAACTTCCTGTCCCCGGCGGCGGGCTGGATCAGCCACACTGCGGACGCGGCGCAGGATGTGATCGGCGCGGACACCGGCGAGGACTTCGCCTACCTGCGCCAGTTCGACCTGGATCCGGTCTTCGCCGGCGACACCACCATCACCCTGAGCCTGCTGGCCAACAACACCGTGGCCGCCGTCTATGTGAACGGAATCGCCCAGCACGGGTCGGGGCTGCCGTCAGCGGACGCGCTGGCCGCCTCGCGCGGTGACACGGCCGGGCGCGGGTCCGGGGTGTACGGCGGCTACGACGGCCGGGCGCCGATCAACGCGGTGGTGGTGCCGCTGAGCGGCCTGGTCGGCGGACAGAACACGATCGTGGTGCAGGTCAAGAGCGCGCCGATCTGGCAGGGCCTGCAAGTGTCCGCCTCCTGTCTGGCCGCCGGCCACGCCAGCACGCCGGCCGGCAAGCCGGTGACCATCCCGTCGCTGCTGGCCGACGGAACCAACCTGCCCACCGGCGCGGTGCTCTCGGCGGTGACCCCGGTGGAGCCCGCGCAGGGCGCCTGGGCGGGTGAGCCCGACGGCTCGGTGACGTTCGCCCCGGCGCGCGGGTTCGCCGGCGAGGCGACCGCCGAGTACCGGGTCGCGAACGCCGCCGGCGCGCCGCTGGGCGCCTCCACCGTGACCGTGACCGTGGCTCCAGAGTTGGCCGCGGACCGGGCGTGCACCTTCTACGGCTCGAAGCTGACCATTCCGGTGCTTGACAACGACGCCGTTCCCGCCGGCACCGAAGTGATCGCCGTCACTCAGACGGAGGGCTGCCGGGGCCGTTGGACGGTCGATCCGAACGGGACCATCACCTTCCTGGCGCCCAAGCGCTGCGGAGCCGCCGCCGACAGCGATCCCGACTACCAGACTGTGCGCGCTGCCTACACGGTGCGCTACCCGGATGGCACGACCGCCACCGCGACGGTCGCGGTGACCCTGTTCAGCCCAGAGCAGCCGGTGGTCTACCGGGTCGCGCACGGCCAGTCCTGGACTTTCCCATTCTTCAACGACGACTACGAGCCGCCGGGCACCGCGCTCACCCTCACCCCGGCCGACCCGGCGCAGGGCAGCTGGCGGCAGAGCGCGGGTGGCAAGCGGGTCACCTTCACCCCGGCGCACGGTTTCATCGGTGTCGCGCGGGCCGACTACCGGGTCACGTTCCCCTGCGGGCTGACCTCGCAGTCCACCATCGCGATCGAAGTCGCGCCCCCCGCGCCGGCGATCACCGCGGCCTCGCCGTCCGGCGGGTTCCACGGCACCGGTATCGCTGGACGGACGGTCACCGTGTGGTTGCCGGATGGTTCGAGCGTGACCGCGCGGGTGGGCGCGGGCGGCAAGTGGTCGGTCGCTCCGGCGCGGTTGACCGCGGCGCAGGTGCAGTCGTTGACACCGGACGCGATGGTGCGCGCCGAGCAGTTCGGCAAGTCCGAGCTCGGGCTGATCGACATCGACCTGCTCACCACCGAAGAGGTGTGGGAGCGGGACGTCGCCGCCGCACCGCTGCCGCCGTCGATGGTCGTGGCGGCCGATGCCGCCTCGGGCGAGGGAGCCTGGGGCGCGAAGATCACGGTGCTTGACGCGACCGGCGAGGTGTTGTGCACGACTACCGTCCGCGACGACCTCACTTGGCGCTGCTCGTTCCCGCGCGCGGTCGCGGCGGGGACAGTCGTCTCGGCCACCCAACTGATCGATGGCGCGCGCTCATCGGCGGTGAGCCTGGCGCTGCCCGGGGCGGGCGCGGCCAAAGCGCTGGCGTCGACTGGGGCGTCCGACATGGCGCCGATGGTGTGGGCGGCGGCGCTGGCGTTCGCGATCGGCGCCGCGCTGGCCGCCGCCGCGCTACGGACTCGGCGCAAGATCGAAGGCACGGCGGGGACCCCCCCAGGGCTGGGCGTGGTTAGGGGCCGTCCATCCATCAACCACTTGTTCTAGGGGTCCAAATGTCTTCGATAATCGCATCAGGAACAACTCTTTCCCCACCCGGTCGCGGGTCGGCTGGCAGCCGCCGCCGCTTGTGCCGCGTGTTCGCTTGCGCGGTGGTGTCCGCGAGCCTGGCGGTGACCGCGCTGATCCGCCCGCCGCGCGCGAGCAGCGCGGACGGCGCGAACAGACTATTCGGTTCGATGACATTCACCAAGACCACCACCGGGATCAGCCTCAGGGGCCACGCCTATGTCGCCAACAAGGCGTTCTGCGGCATCTACGTGCAGCTGTTTCTCGATGACGCCTACCCGAACAAGGGGGCCAAGGAGACGGCGCTGATCCCGGCCTACCCGGCGCAGTTCGCCAAGACCTGGACCGCCGGCAGCCATTTCTCCTATGGCGAGCACACCATAACGGCGGTGGCGCTGAATCCCTATGACGCCAGTCGGACCGTCATCGGCAAGAGCGCGCGGTTCAGTTTCAACGACCCGAAATACAAGTGGGGGAAAGTGACCTCATTCTCGGTGACCGATCCGGGCTGGGTGCGCTGGAGCGGTTGGGCGCCGGCGGGGATGCGGGTGCAGTACCTGATCGACGGCCGGGTCAAAGAGACGCTCGGCGCGCTGTCCCGGCCGCGGCAGTTCGAGCGGACCTGGATCCTCGGCCGATCGTTCGCGGCCGGCGCGCACGTGTTCCAGATTCGCGCCGTCGAGCGATCCGGCAAAACGCATGTGCTCTACACCAGCAAGCGGATGTCCTTCAGCCGAGCGTCCCAGGCGGTGGCTGCGGCCGTCTACCGCCTCCCCGGGCATGGCAAGGTGGCCGGCAAGGACATGGTGGCGCACGCCACCACGAGCGGGGCGCAGGGCACCACCAACCTGATGAACTGCCAGGTGTGGATCAATGTGCCGCGCTCCGCCGGGGTGCTCGACGACGTGGTGCGCCACGAGTACATGCATGTGCTGCAGTGCCGGCTGTACCAGGGCCAGATCAAGGCGATGGAGGCCGACGCCGGTCCGAGCCCCAACCCGTCGGTGCGCTCGCTGGACTTCATCGCCGACGCCGGGGTGCGCCTGCTGGGCGGGAAGTACACCTACTACCTGGCGGTCGCGCGCGCCGGCAAGGCCCCCACCTGCCGGGAGCGAAGGCAGGCGGCGAACCTGCTCAACGGGCACAAGATGCGATTCCAGGGCGCGTTGGCCAAGCACAACGTGGCTTGGTGCTGAGCGCCCGGCGGGCACCGCCGTGATGGCGGGCGCCCCGCCGCCCGGGGTTGACCGTGGCGGGGTCGATCCGAGACCATGTCGGGTAGGCGCGCACCCAGGCGCGCGGGAAAGGTGGGCGGACACGATGACGTCTTCCGCGCGGTCCGGGGCGCGGGTGTCCCACGTGACTTGCGGTGGCGGTCGAAGCGGGGCCTCCCGACGGCGCTGTCGCGGGCGGGGCCGTCGTCGCCCCAGGCGCTTAGGCGAGGCGCGGTGACCGACCCACCCCCGCGCGGCAAGCGGCCGGCGAACCGGCGCGAGCTGATTCGCGACGCCGCCACCGAGCTGTTCGCGAGCCGCGGTTTCGAGTACGTCTCGATGAGCGACATCGCCGACGCCGTCGCGGTGCGCCCGTCGGCGCTGTACCGGCACTTCCCGGGCAAGGAGCAGTTGCTCGGGGAGATCTTCGCGCGCGGGGTCGCGGACATCGGCGCCGCGCTGACCCGGCTGGACCTGCGCCAGGGCCTCGACGGGCTCGCCGAGCTGGCCGGGTTCGCCATCGACAACCGCGCCATCAACGCGCTCATCCGCCGCGAGATGCCGCACCTGCCGGCGGCCGAGCACCGTGCGCAGGCGACCGCGATGAGCCAGGTCGCGGCCGTGCTGGCCGAGCGGATCGGCCGGTACCGGGTGGCGCTGCGCCCGCAGGAGACGATCGTGCTGGCCTGGGCGGTGGTGAGCGTGCTGGCCAGCCCGGCGTTCCATCACGTCGAGGTGGCGCGCGCCGAGCACAGCTGCCAACTGGCCGCGGCGGCGCGCCAGGTCATCACCGCTCAGCTCGACGGTCTCGGCGCCGCCGGCGGGGCGGCGCTGCCCCGTCCGCGCGCGCTGTTGCTGCCGATCAACCGCCGCGAGGCGCTGCTGGCGCGCGCGGTGGCGCTGTTCGCCGAGCGCAGCTACGCCCGCGTGAGCATCGAGGACATCGCCGCCGCGTGCGGCATGGCCGGCCCCAGCGTGTACAACTACTTCGCCAAGAAGTCCGACATTTTGCTGGCCGCGCTGAACCGGGGCTCGGCCTACCTGGCGATGCAGGTCAGCGACGGGCTGGCCTTCGCCGACGACCCGGCCGAGGCGTTGCGCGCGCTGATCGGCTCCTACCTCCGGTTCGCTTTCGAGCACCCGGCGCTGATCGACCTGCTGATCTCCGAGGTGCCCTCGCTGCCGCCGGCGGAGCAGGAGGCCATGCGCGCGGCGCAACGCGACTACGTGGCCGAACTGGTGCACCTGTACGGACAGGCGCACCCCGAGGCCAGCCCGGTGGCGGCCCGGATCCGGGTGAACGCGGTGCTGACCATCGCCAACGACCTGGCGCGCACCGGGCGGCTGCGCGAGCAGCGCGGCATCGTGGCCCGAGTCACCGCGGTGTGCGAGCAGGCGCTGGAGCTGCCCTGACGCTGGCATTGCGGCCGGTCGGGGCGGCCACGGACCCGCCACTAGCCATCTAAGTGAATCCGTAGTAGTCTTTGCGCCTATCATCATGACTGCCGTGGGCGCGCGGATCAGTCGTTGCGGATCACAGTTGGCCCGTAAGTGTCCTGGGCCAGCGCTCACGCAGGCTCGCCCACGGCGGCATCTATGTGTATGCCGACTAGGACCAATGCTTGGGAAGGACGAGCCCCATGTACCTGACGCAGACGCTGCACCGCGCGGTGCAGCAGCACCCCGGGCGGACCGCGACGATCTTCGGCGATCGCGCCCGCACTTTCGCCGAGCACCGGGAGCGGGTGGAGCGCCTGGCCGGCGCGCTGCGCGCGCTCGGGGTGCGCGACGGCGCGCGGGTGGCGATGATGTCGCTGAACTCGGACCGCTACATGGAGTACCTGATGGCGGTGCTCTGGGCCGGCGGAGTGGTGGTGCCGGTGAACACCCGCTGGAGCTCCGACGAGATCGCCGCCAGCCTGGACGACTGCGCGGTGGCGGTGCTGATCACCGACACCACCTTCCGCGAGCAGGCGGCGGAGATGACGGGCCGCTGCGCCTCGGTGAGCGCGCTGATCGACGCCGGCGAATCGGGGGAGCCGGCCGCCGGAGCGCTGGACTACGAGTCGTTGATCGCCGGCGCCGAGCCAGTGGACGACGCCTGGCGGCACGGCGACGACCTCGCCGCGATCTTCTACACCGGGGGCACCACCGGACGCGCCAAGGGCGTCATGCTCAGCCACGCGAACCTGATGACCTCCGCGCTGGGTTTGATCGCGAGCGGGGCGTTCGCCACCCCGGGCGGGGCGTTCCTGCAC
>WQZC01000099.1 GCA_009780925.1 Actinomycetes bacterium
ACCATGATCGAGCTGCCGCGCGCCGCGCTGACCGCAGACCAGATCGCCGAGGCCGCCGAGTTCTTCTCCTTCGGCACCAACGACCTCACCCAGACGACCTGGGGCTTCTCCCGCGACGACGTCGAGTCCTCGTTCTTCAGCACCTACCTGGAGAAGGGCGTGTTCAGCGTCAGCCCGTTCGAGACGCTGGACCGCGAGGGCGTGGGCGCGCTGGTCCGCGTCGCCGCGCAGAAGGGCCGGTCGGTGCGTCCGGACCTGCACCTCGGCGTGTGCGGGGAGCACGGCGGCGACCCGGACTCGGTGCATTTCTTCCACGAGGTGGGGCTGGACTACGTGTCCTGCTCGCCGTTCCGGGTGCCGGTGGCCCGGCTGGAGGCCGGTCGCGCGGTCGGCGACTCGGCCGCGGTGGGCAGCACCGCGTGAGTCGCAGCGCAGGGTAGGCCACCGCGCCGCGTCTGGCGCGGCGCGCAGCGGCATCAGTGCCGCGTCTGGCGCGGCGCGCAGTGGCATCGGCGTCGCGTCTGGCGCGGCATTGGGCTTGTCGTCGGCTGGTCCCGCGTGTTGCGCGGGACCAGCCGACTGGCGTTCAGGCGTCGGTTGCGGGGGTGGTCGGTAAACTGATCGGCGTGTTCCGCCGCCGGTTGCGCCCCGATGAGCGGGAGAGCGCGCCGGACCCGGGTTCGGTGATCAAGACCGATGGGTCCAGCGCCGTTGGCGCGCGCGCGGGGACGTTGGTGCTGCCCACCACCGCGCTGCTGGAGCAGATTCTCGACGAGTATGGGCTCACCCACGCCATTGACGACGACGGTGACCTGCTGGTGCGGTGGGAGAAGGCGACCATGTACTTCTTCCACTACGGCGAGCGGCGCGAAGTGCTGCAGGCTCGCATGTATCTGAACCGGCGGTTCGCCGTCGAGCTGCGTTCGGACATCGTGTTGATGCTCGACGACTGGAATCGGACCAAGCTGTTCCCGAAGGCGTACACGGTGCTGCCCGATGACGGCATGGTTGGCGTGTGCGCCGAGCAGGTGTACGACTTCGAGGTCGGCGCGACCCGCGCGCAGATCAAGTACAGCGTCGGATCCTGGGTCGACACCTTGCTGCGGTTCGTCGAGTGGCTCGACGAGCAGGTGTGACCGCGCCGCGCCGCGCCGATCAGGGCACCGGCTCCGGCCTCGATCGCTACGGTGGCGCCGACCGCGCGCGCCGGGCCGACGAGCCGGCCAAGCGCATCGGCGCGGCCGGTGAGCGGACCCGCACCGGATTCGCCCGGGACCGGGCACGGGTGCTGCACTCGTTCGCGCTGCGCCGCCTCGCCGGCAAGACGCAGGTCGTGGTGCCGGGGGAGGACGACTTCCCGCGCACCCGGCTCACCCACTCGCTGGAGGTGGCGCAGATCGCCCGGGAGATGGGCGCCGCGTTGGGCTGCGACCCGGATGTGGTGGACACCGCCGGATTGGCGCACGATCTGGGCCACCCGCCGTTCGGGCACAACGGTGAAGACGCCCTGGACGCGGTGGCGGCGGCCATCGGCGGGTTTGAGGGGAACGCGCAGACGCTGCGCATCCTGACCCGGCTGGAGCCCAAGATCCCCGGCGCGGGACTGAATCTGACCCGGGCGAGCTTGGACGCGGTGTGCAAGTATCCGTGGCCCCGCCGGCCGGGGGCGCGCAAGTTTGGCGTCTACGCCGAGGACGCCGAGGCGTTCGCCTGGATCCGCGCCGGCGCGCCGGAGGGGCGTCGGTGCTTAGAGGCCCAAGTGATGGATTGGGCCGACGACGTCGCGTACTCGGTGCATGACGTCGAGGACGGCGTGCATGGCGGGCACATCCGCCTGTCCATGGTGGACGCGGCGGCCCGCGAACAGGTCTGCCGGATCGCCGCTGAGCGCTATTCGGCGCAGCCGGCGGAGGCGCTGTCGGCGGTGCTGGACGAGCTGCTCGAGCTGCCGACGCTGCGCGATCTCGCCGGCTACGACGGGTCTTTCGTCGCGCAGTCGGCCGCCAAGCGGGCCACCAGCGAGCTGACCGGGCGCTTCGTCGGCGCGGCGGTGACGGCCACCTTGCGCGCGCACGGGGATGGGCTCGCCCGGTATGCCGCCGACCTGGTGGTGCCGCCCAGGGTGGTCGCCGAATGCGCGTTGCTCAAGGCGCTCGCCGCGCACTACGTCATGCGCCGGCCCGACCTGGCGCCGCTGTTGGCCCGGCAACGGCGCCTGCTCACCGAGCTGGTGGGAGCCCTGGCGGAGCGCGGCGCGGCGCCGGAGCGCGAAGCGCTGCCCGGCGGCCCCGGCGCGGCCGGCCCCAGCGCGACCAACACCAGCGACGGGGGCGGCGAGGACGTGCCCAGCGGTGAGGGCGGCCCCAGCGGCGAGGACGGCGCGCTGCGCGCGGTGATCGATCAGGTGGCCGCGCTCACCGACCGGTCCGCGCAGCGCTGGCACGCCGAGCTGGTGGGCCAGCGCTGATCCCGCGCCATAGACTGCACCAGTGCCAGGGCGGATTCGGGACGAGGACGTCGCCGCCGTGCGCGAGCGCTCCCCGATCGCCGAGGTGATCGGCGCGCACTTGCAGCTGCGCGGCGCCGGCGGAGGCAACCTCAAGGGGCTGTGCCCGTTCCACGAGGAGAAATCGCCGTCGCTGTCGGTGTCCCCGTCGCGCGGCCTGTTCTACTGCTTCGGCTGCGGCGCCGGCGGGGATGTGATCCGCTTCGTCGAGCGGATCGAGAACCTGTCGTTCACCGAGGCTGTCGAGCAGCTCGCGGCGGCGGCCGGCATCGGGCTGCGCTACCTGGACTCCGGCCCGGCGGCGCCGCGCCAGGCCGGGCAGCGGACCCGCCTAGTGGAAGCGAACCGGGCGGCGGCCGAGTTCTACGCCGAGCAGCTGCGCGACCCGCAGGCGCTGGCGGCCCGCGAATTCCTCACCCAGCGCGGATTCGACCAAGCGGCGGCCGGGACCTACGGCTGCGGCTTCGCCCCACCGGGCTGGGACGCGCTGACCAAGCACTTGCTGGCGCGCAAGTTCACCGCCGCCGAGCTGGAGACCGCCGGGCTGGCGCGCAAGTCCAGCCGGGGCACGCTGATCGACCGGTTCCGCCGCCGGCTGCTGTGGCCGATCCGCGACGTCAGTGGCGACGTCGTCGGTTTCGGAGCCCGCCGGCTGTTCGATGACGACGACGGGCCGAAGTACCTGAACACCCCGGAGACCCCGGTCTACAAGAAGAGCCAGCTGCTGTACGGCATCGACTTGGCCAAGCGGGAGATCGCCAAGCAGCACCGCGCGGTTGTGGTCGAGGGCTACACCGACGTGATGGCCTGCCACCTGGCCGGGGTGGCAACCGCGGTCGCGGCCTGCGGCACCGCGTTCGGCGGGGAGCACGTCAATCTGCTCCGTCGGCTGCTGATGGATTCCGACGCGTTCCGCGGCGAGGTCATCTTCACCTTCGACGGTGACGCCGCCGGGATGCGCGCCGCCGAGCGGGCGTTCTCCGACGACCAGAAGTTCATGTCGCAGACCTTCGTCGCGATTGAGCCGACCGGCCTGGACCCGTGCGAGCTGCGCCAGAGCGGCGGGGACGCGGCGGTGCGCGATCTGGTCGCCCGGCGGGTGCCGCTGGTGGAGTTCGTGCTGCGCTCCACGGTTGGGCGCTTCGACCTGGACACCGCTGAGGGGCGCACCGACGCGCTGCGCCAAGGGGTGCCGATGGTCGCGCGGATCAAAGACCTGGGGTTGCGCGATGAGTACGCGCGCCGGTTGGCCGGCCTGGTCGGCACCGGCGACCCGGATCAGGTGGTGGCCCAGGTGCGCCGGCACGCCCGCACCGGTGGGCGGTCCCCGGAGCCGTCGGCGCAGCGGCCCGCCCGCCCGGCGGTGGACGACGCGGTGGCCGCGGTGGAACGCGAAGCGTTGAAGGTGGCGATGCAGTCCCCGGCCATTGCCGGCCCCGAGTTCGACGCGATCGGCGAGGACGCGTTCCTGCTGGCGGCGCACCGCGAGCTGCGCCGGGCCATCGCGGCGGCCGGCGGGGCGTCCGCGGCCGGCGGCGGGGCGGCCTGGGCACAGGCGGTGGCCGCGCACCTGCCCGAGGGGGAGACCCGCGCGCTGGTGACCGCGTTGGCGGTCGAGCCGCTGCACACCCGACCCGGGACCGACGAGCAGTACGCCGACGGCATCCTCGCCCGGCTGCAGGAGATGGTGGTGGGGCGGCGGGTGGCCGCGTTGAAATCGCGGCTGCAGCGGATCAACCCGCTGGAGGAGCCGGACGAGCACGCCCGGCTGTTCGCGGAGATGATCGCGTTGGAAGGGCAGCGCCGGTTGCTGCGCGAGCGCGCCGTGGGGGCGGCCTGATGAGCGCGGTCGCCCGCAGCGCCTCGCTGGGCTGGCGCCGGCCAGCGAGCGCGGCGGCCCCCGCGCCGGCCCACCCGGCGGGCGCGGCGGCCCGCGCGCCGGGGGAGCGGTGAACATTTTCCGGCGGCGGGAGCGCCCGCCGGCCCGCGCGCTCGCCCTGCTCGGCCCCGACGAGTGGGTGCTGTCCTGGGCCGACGTGGCCGAGCCTGGCGGCGTGGGAGCAAGTGTCGCCACCGACGCGGACGCGGGTGCCGAAGCGGGCGGCGGCGTCGTGCTCGCCACGCCGCGCGGGCTGTGGTGGCCGTTCCCCGACGGGCCGCGTCGCATCGGCTGGGAGCGCTTGGACAAGGCGGTCTGGCGCGATGGCGAGCTCACCGTCACCGAGGCGAGTGTGGTCGATGAGCTGCTGCTGGTCGACCGGCCGCCGGTGCGCGTGCGGTTGTCCGTGCCGCGCGATCTTCCGCCGACGGTGCGCAAACGCGTGCGAGCCAACGTGGTGCGCTCCGAGCTGTGCCCGATCGCCGGGGGCGCGGCGCGCGTCGTCGCCCGCCGGGTGCCTGGGCGCGACGGCCTTTCCTGGTGGGCGCGGCTGGAGCCCGGCACGCCGGACACGCCGGCCGCGCGCGCTGAGCTGGCCGCCTGGATCGACCGGCTGCGCGCCGGCGACGACGGCCCCGTGGGGTGACTGGCCGGCGCGGTCGGACCGGCCGCGGGCGGGATGCGTTATTCTGAGCCGGCTGCTCGCGCAGCGCCGTCGGTCCCCCGTAGCTCAATTGGCAGAGCGTCCGACTGTTAATCGGCAGGTTGCAGGTTCGAGTCCCGCCGGGGGAGCAAGTCACCAGGGTCAACCCCGAGCGGCCCCGCCACATGCACGATGTCGCGGGCAAGCCAGGTGACCTGCCCTCGTTCCTTCCGGGTCAGTGAGGACTCTTCGATTCCACACAGCTTTGCCAGCGTGCGGACGGTCATGCCTCGACGGAATCGTTGCATGTGCACGCGTTCGCCGATCTGGGCATCAATGCTCGTCACAGCGTCTCCCCTCGTTACGTCGTCACCTGATGATGCACTACGTGCAGATAACGCTACGCGCGACACGCCGGGGTTTGCGCGTACGCCATGGATCTGGCTTGGCAGGCTATGGTCTAGCGCATGGATGACACGCAGAACATTGCACTTAGCGCCTACTCTCTGATGTCAAGCTGCGACGTGTCCGATTTTCTCGGCGTGTCCCGCATGACGGTGAGCCGTTGGGCCCGTATGGGCGCGCTGGTGCCGCTGATGCGCGCCGGTGCGAACGCGAGGGCGCCGATGGTGTTCGCCCGGGCTGATGTCATCGCGCTGAATTCGCGGCTGGTGCGCACCGAGCAGGTGAGGCTGCCGTGACCGAACCGGAAGGCTCGTACTGGCTGGCGCGGGTGATGATGACGCGGATACTCGGGTTCATCACTGTGGAGTGCGCCGCGCAGCTGCTCCCCGAGCTAGACCAGTCGACTTGGTTCGAACTCGGGGAGCTGTACATGTCCGATGAGCTCGGGTGCCGCCGGTTGGCGCGCGCGCTGGCGCGGCAGATCGCAGAGGGCAGGCGGGTGGCGGCATGCCAACGCTGAACAGGTGCCCGGTCTGCCTGACCGCTATCACCCCGATGTACCGGGGTCATCGGACACTGTGCCGGTCGTGCTGCGAAGCCGAGATAGGCGAGACGTACGACGATCTATACGCGCGCGCTATCCGTCCATCCCAGGCGCGGGACCGCGCGCGGTGGAAGCGCTACAGCACCGGTAGAGCACCGGTTAAACACCGGTAGAGCACCGGCAGAGCGCGGGGGACAGCCGGAACGCATTCCATCCGAGGTGATCAAATAGCGTTCCGGCCGCCCCCCGGGCTTTGTCGCGCCCGCGTCGCTACTTGGCAGAGCCAGACGAGGTAAACGGCCTGCCCCACGGACAAGAGTCGAGCATCCGCGACCGTGGCGCGGATACCCCGGACAAGGCCGGCCCTGAGCCGGTAACGACTGACCCGGCCGACCAACGTGTGCACGCGCCCGGCGGGACACCCGACGAGCCACGCGGCCAAACGCCACGTGGCTATGCGTCGTGTGAACCCAACTGGTATGGGTGCGGTCTTGGAACCAGGGGACCCGGAGAGGGATGCCCCACCCCTGCCATAACCTCGATACGACACGCCACACACCGGACTTGCGAGCGCGTCCGGTCCGTGGCGCTGTACAACCGTGACCATGTCCCGCAAGCGCGCGTCTACGACGCGGTGGCGCCGCCAGCGCGCCGCCACGTTCCTGGCGCACCTGAACGGCTGCCCGGAATGCCGAAACGGTCTGGTGTGCCATGCGAATCTCACCCATGGCACCGGGCGGAGCCTGACCACCCACGACCCCCTCCTACCCACCCACGCGACCGCCGGTCATGTCCGCGCCGACGTGCTGGGTGGCACGGACGACCTATCCAATCTCCGTCCCGAGTGCGCTCAGTGTAATTACTCTGCCGGCGCGACGCTCGGCAATGAACTTCGCCGCACCGCTGGATTGAATGCGTCGCGCCGGTGGTGACGATTTTTTTGTTCGCCTTGCCCACGGAACAGCCCGCGTCTCCGCTTATATACGGCGACACCCCCCCCACTCCCCAAGAAAAGCCAGCGATGAAAACTATTTCTCCTGATCAACTTATGCTATTCGAGGATGGTCCGAATAAGCCGGGCCGTCATGAGACCGCGCTGCGCAAGTCGATTCGAGCGGCCGGTCTTACCGGCGACATCGACGCGGCATCCGTGTCTGCCGCGTTGGCGCACGCGGCAGCGCTGGACATCGCCGAGCAGCGACGCGACGTGTTCGGGTCGGCGCAAGTTGGGCGTGTCTATGCGGATCTATTGGACCGTCTTGGCATTCTGAAGGCTGCTGTTGGCGGTGATGATGACAGCCTCGCAAGAATCCTGGGCGCAACCTAGATGGTCGACACCGCGCACCCCTGATAGGCCAACGACCGGTCAAATGGTCGCCAATGTGGCGCGGGCGCTGCGTAGGCCGTTGATCCCGTGGCAACGAATGATCGCTGACGTGGCAGGCGAGACCCTGCCGAATGGCCGCATGGCGTACCCCGTAGTGGTGTGCATCGTGCCACGGCGCGCCGGTAAGACCGCGCTCCAACTGGCGCGGTCCATGCAGCGCGCCGCCTCAGCGCGTGACCAACGCATCTGGTACACGTCGCAGAGCGGCACTGACGCATCAGAGCAATTTCGGGAATGGGTGTCGATCCTGCAATCCTCACCAATCAACCGTCACATCAAGCCGCGTATGCTCACCGGCCGCGAGTCGATCAGCGTGTTAGGAACCGGTTCGCTAGTCTCTGTGTTCCCGCCTATCGAGACCGCGCTTCACGGGAAAGACGCTGACGACGTGACAATAGACGAGGCGTGGGCTTTCGACGCGCTCACCGGTCAGCGGCTAGAAGCGGCGTTGCGACCCGCTACCGCGACACGAAAAGCCCGACAACTCTGGATCGTATCCGCTGGCGGCACATCGGCATCCGAGTGGCTGCTGTCCTGGCGTGAATTGGGGCGCGCGCTGACCGGCCCTGATCAAGGGATCGCATACTGGGAGTGGTACCCCGAAGTCGACGCGGCCGGGAATATCACAGCTGACCTCGATGACCCCGAGGTGTGGGCCGCCACCCACCCGGCTATCGGGTATCACCTCGACATAGAAGCGCTCATCGAAGACCGCAAGACGATGCGCAAGGAAGGCGGTAGCGCGCTCTTCTACCGCGCCTATCTAGATGTGTTCAGCGACGCAACGGGCGACCGGCTGATACCGCGCCGCGCGTGGGACTCATGCCAAAACGAGGATTGGGAACTCGCACCGGGGCCTGGGCTACGACTCGGATGCGATGTTGCCTCGGATCAAGCCGCAGGAGCAGTCGCGCTCGCAGCCCGCAACGGAGCGCGCGTCGGAATCGAGCTGGTGGACCACCGTCCCGGCATCGGGTGGATGGCCGCCCGGGTGCGCGAGCTGCGCGACCGGTACCGGTGCACGATCCATGCGGACCGCGCCGGCCCGGCCGGCCCGGTGATACGTGCCCTGGAAGACGCGGGGTTGACGTGCCCCGCATGGTCGGTCCGAGACCACGTCATCGCCGCCGCCGGCTTCCGGGACGCGATCCTCACCGGCGCCGTGGTGACGCGCCCACAACCAGCGCTGAACACCGCAGCCGGCGCGGTGCAACGCCGCGACATCGCCGACGGCTGGGTGTACTCCCGACGACGCTCGCCAGCCGATGTGAGCCCATTCATCGCGGCCATGCTCGCGTGGGACGCGGCTTCCCGCCTGGTCCCGCGCCCACCCACGATAGTTACGGCGTGACACCACGTCTAGGCACGCCGAAACAGGTGTTGCCTATTCACGTCCTGCCGCGCGGGACCGCGAGCCCGGATGCTGTACCCATGCGCTTATGGCCACGCCCAGCGAGGTCTGCCCCCACCCCTGCAACGCTCGCGTCGCCTTGGGCGGACAACTCGCACCTGCACAAGGTCACCTGGGCTGAGCTGTTCGGCTGGGACCGTCTCCGGCTCGAGCGGTGGGAAGCCGCTTCCGTGCCGGCCGCTGCCCGGGCGGCACGCCTAGTCTCATCGACCCTGGCCCGACTGGATCTGGTCGCGTGCGATTCGAAGACCGACCAGCCGATACCCCAGACACAGAACCCGGAAGCGGTGTCCCTGCTCGACCAGCCCGACCCCGAGCAGTCCAGGTGGGAGCTGATCCTGTGGACATGCGATGACCTGATCTGGTACGGCTACTCGGTTTGGCTGGTGCTCTCCCGGTACGTGTCGGGCCGGCCGGCTGCGATGCGCCGGTTGTTACACGGCACGTTCGACCTGGCCGCGTCCACCGTGGACGGCTACCCCGTCCCACCTGAGGACCTCATCCGTATCAACGGCCCGCACGAGGGCCTGTTGTCGTGGTCGGGGTGCCGGACGCTGGGCGCGGCGCTGGAAATCGAACAGTC
>WQZC01000100.1 GCA_009780925.1 Actinomycetes bacterium
CCCGGGATGGCGCCCCCGCAGCCGGAGACGTCCGCGCCGACCTTGGCGAAAGAGCCCTCCGGGTGGCAGAACCCGTTTTGCATATCGATGATCAGTACCGCGACGTCGCTGGTGGGAATCTCGCTCATCCGGTCCTCCAAACCGTTGGTGTGGCTGAATCATGACAGACCATCTTGTGCATCATGACGCGCCATTGCATCGCATCTTGATGTAGCGTGAGGACGTGCGCACCACAGTCACCCTGACCCGGCAAGCCGAGGAGCTGGTCCGCGCCGCCATGGCGGACGGCCGGTCATTCAAGGATGTCGTGAACGGCGCCATCGTCACCGCGCTGAAACCCGCTCGAACCACGACGTTTCGCACCCAAACTCATTCGCTCGGAAGGTTCCGGTCCCGCGAGTTGGGCATTGCTTTGGGCGCCGACAAGGCGCTGGCCCTGGCGGGCGCGCTGGAGGATGAGGAGTTGGCGCGAAAACGGGACATGGGCAAGTGAAGGTCCTTGACGCGAATGTGTTGATCTACTCGGTGGACGCCGACTGCGCCCATCACGAGGCCGCGCGGCGGTGGATCGACACCGCCCTGTCCGGGGCGGAGCCAATCGTCATGCCCTGGCTGTGCCTGGTCGCGTTCGTCAGGATCACCACGCACCCCAGGCTGTATGAGCACCCGTTGGCGGCGAGCCAGGCCCTGGACGCGGTGGATCGTTGGTTGGGGTCGCCGGCGACCCGGACCGATGTGCCGGCGGCCGGGCTTGCCGGGCGGTTGCGTCAGGCGCTGGAGGCGACCGGGGTGGGCGGGAACACGGTCAATGACGCTTGGCTCGCGGCCCTCGCCGTGAGCCTCGACGCGGAACTGGTCAGCTTCGACACCGACTTCGCCCGGTTCCCCAGTCTGACCTGGGTCAACCCGGCCGCCAGTGGGTAGCGCCCGCGAGCCTCGCGGCGACCGCGCGGCCACCAACTCGGCGTCGCCTTTGGTGGGTATGATCCAGTACCGGTTCAGATGAGGACGAAGCCGGTATTTTTCAACGCCCGCCCGATCGTCGAATAATCCAAATCCGGCAGACCCGGATCGAGTTTCACTTTCTTCTCCAGCAACCGCAGACTCCACCGCGCGCAGCCCTCCGGCGGCGCCGAACACGCCATCGCGATCAACCGGATCTTCTAGCGTGGGCCCGATGGTGAATCCTCAAGTAGACTCACCGCTGTGTCTAGGGCTGCTATCGCACGCCGAGTGCGCATCACTGCTGCGGTAGGTGGTGAACTCGCGGTGCCGGCCGACATCGCCGAGCTGCTCGGAGCCGACGCTGAACTGACCATCGGCGCGGATCAGGTCGTCAGGCTGCGGCCAGCCAAGCTGTCCAGCGCCGTTCTGGCCGCCGATGTCCAGCCACTTGAAGACCCGGCGCAGCTGTGTCACGCAACCAGCGAGTTGACGCCGCAGGAACGCTCTGCGCTGGCGGATTTCCTCGCCGCATGACACCGGATCAGGTCCCGGCTGGCCCGCTGCTGGTCGATACAGATGTGCTGTCCTGGATCGCGGCGTGCGCGCTGTCAGTCGAACCATCATTGCCAGTGGTCACTGGCAATCTTCGCGATTTCGCACACCTCGCCAAGCACTCACCGCTCACCGTGATCCATCCCGATCTGGCCTGAGTTCTTGCGCCCCGGAGCTGCCGGGAACAGTGGCCCTGTCGAAGCGTGGCGCGCTTTGCGCGACTCAACACCGCCCGGTCAGCAACCGGCTCTGGGATCATAGGGCGGTGGAGGACCACCTGGCGGACTATCTGGCGATCAATCGGGCCAACTGGGATGAGCGCGCCCCGGCGCACGCCGCGTCCCCGGACTACCAGCTGGCGCGGTACGCCGCCGATCCGGCGCACCTGAGCGACACGGTGCGCTTCGACCAGGCCTTGTTGGGGGACATATCCGGTCTGCGCGGGGTCCATCTGCAATGCCATATCGGCACCGACACGGTGTCGCTGGCCCGGCTCGGCGCCCGCATGACCGGGCTGGACTTCTCCCCGGCGTCCCTGGCCGAGGCGCGCCGCGTCGCGGCGCTGGCCGGGGCGGACGTCGAGTTCGTCTTGGCGGAGGTCTACCACGCGGCCGAGGCGTTGCCCGCCGGCGCGTTCGATCTGGTCTACACCGGCATCGGGGCGGTGTGCTGGCTGCCGGACATCGCCCGCTGGGCGCGCGTGGTCGCCGCGCTGCTCGCGCCCGGCGGAAGGCTCTTCATCCGGGAGGGCCACCCCATGCTCTGGGCGCTGGACGCGGATCGGGGTGACGGCCTGCTCGCCGTGGAGTATCCCTACTTCGAGCGACCCGAGCCGATCATCGAGGAGTGCCCCGGGACCTACGTGGCCACCGAGGCGACGTTCACCCACAACACCACGCACAGCTGGAACCACGGGTTGGGCGAGATCGTCACCGCGCTGCTGCGATCGGGGCTGCGGGTCACCGGGCTGGTCGAGCACGACTGCGTGCCGTGGGACGCGCTGCCCGGGCTGATGGAGCCGGTGGGCGGCGGGGAGTGGCGGCTGATCGACCGCCCGTGGCGGGTGCCGCACAGCTACACCCTGCAAGCGGTCAAGCTCGGCTGAGCGGTAGGCGCCTTGGTGGCGGCGCCGCGTTTCAGCCGGGCGGCGCGGGTGGGGCGCGATCGGGGACCAGCGCGACGGGCTCAGCGAACCAGCGCCACGGCCTCGATCTCGGTGGCGATGGAGAACGGCAGCGACGTCATCCCGACCGCGAACCGAGCGTGCGCCGCGCCCGGGCCCCACAGCGCGGTGAGCAGTTTGCTCGCGCCGTCGGCCACCAGGTGGTGCAGCTGGAAGTCGGGCGCGGCGTTGATGAACACCGCCAGCCGCAGGAACCCGGTGACCCGGCTCAGCTCGCCCAGGTCGGCTTTCATCGACGCCAGCACGTTGAGCATGGTCAGCTCGGCCGAGGCGGTGCCGGTGGCGATGTCCAGCTCGGCGCCCACCTTGCCGGTGTAGACGGCTTTGCCGTCGCGCATCGGGCCGTGCCCGGAGACATACATCACCCCGCCGGCGGTCCGGCAGGGGACGTAGTCGGCGGCTGGCGGGAACGGGGCGGGCAGCTCCAGGCCCAGTTCGGCGAGCCGCTGCTCGGGGGTCGAGGACGGGGCGGTCATTTCTTGTCTCCAATGTTCTTGCCGAACGCGGGCAGCACGTCGGCGGCGAAGCGCTCGATCTGGTCCAGCAGTTCGGCCTCGGTGTTGGCCACCACGATCAGCCCGGCCAGGTGGTTCACGCCGACCTCAGCGAGCCGGTGGATCCGGTCGATGATCTGTCCCGGGCCGCCGATCAGGTTCTGCGACATGTAGGCGTCGATGTCCACGTCGCGCAGCGTGGACTGCCGCAGGCTCGCCAGGTGCTCATACACCTGCGAGCCGCGGAAGCGCTGGGCGGCGGCGTCGATGTCGTCGTCGATGCACAGCACGGTCTGCGCGGCGACCATCAGCGCGTCGGCATCGCGCCCGGCCTCGACCGCCTGGCGGCGCATCTCGGCGACCCCGGCGGCGATCCGGTCGTCCGGCAGGCCGGCCGGCATCCATCCGGCGCACAACGTCGCGGCGCGACGGATGGTGGCGGGGGCGTTGCCGCAGGACAGGATCGGGAACGGGTCGGCGGCCGGCTTGGGAAACATCTCCACGTCGTGGAACTCCAGGTGCGCGCCGGTGTAGGAGGCGCGGCGTTGGCCGAACAGCTCGACCAGCGCCTCGATGCCCTCGGCGACCAGCTCGCCACGGGGCGCTTTGGCGATCTGCGGGCGGACGGAGGCGAACTCGGCCCGGTACGCGCCCACGCCCAGGCCGAGGATCAGCCGACCGCCGGAGATCTGGTCCAGGCAGGCGGCCTGTTTGGCCAGCAACACCGGCTCGCGCATCGGCATGACCACCACGCCGGTCATCAGCTTGATGCGCGAGGTGTGCGCCGCGACGTAGGTGAGGGTGACCATCGGCTCATAGAAGCGCGGCGGCTCGGTGAAACTGTCCCTCACGTAGGGCATGGTCGAGTAGTGGTCGTTGACCAGCGCCGAGTCGTAGCCGAGCCGTTCGACCGCTTGGGCGATGCGCAAGATGCCCTCGTGATCGGCGAACCGGATCGGATACGCCATGCCTTCGACGCAGGTGGGTAGCGCGATGCCGAAGTCCATCCGTGCCTCCTTGTTGAGAAGTTGTCCCCGCTGGCGTGGTCCGCGGCGGGCACCCGTTGGAGCGGTCGGCGGCCGGTCCCCGCCGGCCGCCGACCGGGGTGCGGTCCGTGGCGCCGCCCGCGGCGCGTCGCGCGGTTCGTTCAGCGCGGTTCGATTACCTGCAGGTCCCGGCTGAGGGTGGTCAGGATCCGCGCCCCGGAGTCGGTTACCAGCACGGTATCCTCGATGAACGCCCCGCCCACGCCGAGCCGGTAGTAGGGGGTCTCTACCTCGAAGGTCATGTTGGCCTCCAGCACGGTGTCCGCGCCCGGGGCGAGCACCGGCAGGTCGTAGTACTCGATCCCGATGCCGTGCCCGACGTGCTGGCGTTTGTACGACGGGATGCCCTCGGCGCGCACCCGGGCGACGGCGGCGTCGAACACGTCGCCGGCCACCACGCCGGGGCGCATCATGTCGATGGCGGTCTGCTGGCCGGCCTTGGACGCCTTGAACAGCTCGACGATGGCCGGGTTCGGCTCGCCGAAGGAGACCAGCCGCCCGATGTCGGATTTGTACCCGTCGAGGTTGACCCCGACATCGAAGAACGCGAAGTCGCCCTTGGCCAGCTTGGTGTCGCCGGGCGGGATCTGGCCGAGCGCGAGGCCCTTGCCGAAGCGGCACAGCAGGAAGCCGGGCCGGGCGCCGTGCGCGATCACGGTGCGCTCGAACACGCCCTTGATCTCGCGCTCGGTGACCCCGACCTCGAACGCGTCGTAGGCGGCGCGCAGCCCGGCCTCGGTGGCGCGCAGCGCGGCGATGACCCGCTCCACCTCCTCGTCGGTTTTCACCGCGCGGATGCGGCGGAACAGCACCGAGGCGGGCCGCAGCTCCGCCTTTGGCAGCAGCTCGCCCAGGCGCGCGAACAGGTCGCGGTTCGGGCCGCGCTCGTCGATGGCCAACACGCCCTCGGCCAGGCCCATCTTGGTGATCGCCTCGGCCAGCGCGTCCACCGACGCGCGTCCGGTCTGGTGCGCGGCGGTGATCTCGCGCACGCGCCGCTCGTCGGCGTCCAGTTCCGGGCCGTCCACGATGTCGCGGAAGAAGGTGCCGAAGGTGACCACGTCGGCGATGGTGGGGTGGCCGATGAGGGTGAGGTCGGCCTCGCCGATGGAGCACACGATGGTCCCGGCCTCAGGTTTGTCGGCGCTGGCGACGACGTAATACTCCGAGTCGCGCGGGAACATGTACTGGGCGTCCACGTAGACCCCCGACAGGTACAGGTTGTTCTCCAGCGTCGCCGAGACGATGCCGTCCACGCCGTCGGCGTTCATCAACGCGGTGGCCCGGGAGGTGTTGATCAGCATTCGGTGCTCCGTTTCTGCTTCTTATTCTTTGCTGCCGTGTGATGCGGGAATTGCTGAGGTGCGGTTGCGGTTCGGTCGAGCCGTGGCGCGGCCCCGGTCAAATGGGTTCGTCGACGTGCTGGTAGACCTCGCGCAGGATCTCCACCACGGAGCCGAGCTCGGTGCCGCACGAGGGGATCTCCGGCAGCTGGTCGGCGGTGGTCTGCGGGTCTTTGAGCCCGTCGGAGGTGAGCACCGCGACCACGGTGGCGTCCGGGTCGATGGCCCCGTCGGCGACCAGCTTGGGCAGCACCGCCACCGACAGCGCGGAGGACGTTTCCACGAAGATGCCCTCCAGTCGGGCCAAGTCGTGCTGCGCGGTGAGCAGTTCGGCGTTGTTGGCGCTGCGTGCCGACCCGCCGGTGCGGCGCAGCACGTTCAGCGCCTGGTAGGTGCTCAGCGTCGAGGCGACCGAGATCGCCACCGACGGCTCCGGCGCCGGCATGTCCTCGACATAGTCCAGGTTCTCGGCCAGCGAGTGCTCCAGCGGCCCGTAGATCTCCCCGGCGTGCATTTTGGGGACGGTGTCGATTATGCCGGCCGCGTGGTATTCGGCGAGCGCCTTGTAACCGCCGGAGAAGGCGTCACCGGCGCCGACCGGGTAGATGATGTGGTCGGGCAGTTTCTCGGCTTGGTCGGCGATCTCGTAGCCCATCGTCTTGTAGCCCTCGATGCCGTAGAAGTTGCTGCCGAAATAGGGAAAGCGGAACACCGTCACGGGGAACCATCCGAATCTGGTCACCCCGGCCTCCATCAGGCTCCAGCGGTCCTTGATCGACGGCGCGGCGATCAGACGGGTGCCGTAGACGGCCATCTGGGTTTTCATCGCCAATGGGAACTGCGCGGTGGTGAACATGACGCAGCCCAGCCCGGCCCGCGCGGCCAGGGCGGCGACCGCCGCGCCGGCGTTGCCGGATGAGGAGCCGACCACCACCTTCTTGCCCAGCTCGCGGGCCGCGGAGACCGCGCCGGCGGCCAGCCGGTCCTTGAACGAGCCGGTTGGGTTGCGGCTCTCGTCCTTTACATAAAGGTTGGGCACGCCGAGCGCGGCGCCCAGCCGAGGCACGGCCAGCAGCGGGGTCGCTCCCTCGCCGAGGCTGACCGCGTTGCGCGCGCTGACCGGCAGCAGGTCCAGGTAACGCCACATGGACTCCGGCCCGGCGCCGGCTTTGGCGGCGGCGTGCGCGCGGCGCGCGGCGGCGGCCAGCTCGTCCGGGTCGTAGCGGACCTCGAGGTTGCTGGGTTTGCCCTCGTCGGCGCAGCGGGGGCAGCCGGTGAACAGCTCGCCGACCGGGTAGCCTGTCCCGCACCGGATGCATCGCAATTCCTGGGGCCGCATGAGCGAGCACCATCCTCCGCGTCGACGACGCCGACTCGCGCCGTGTGTTGCCCGACACGCTACTCCATTGCGCTGGGCGCAAATGGTCCCGAGCGCCCTTGGGTGGTCGGTGTCGCCCGGGCCGGCGCTGCGGCAAGTGCTGTGCGGGGAGCCGAGCTCGCGGGTGGTCCGGTGTCACCGGTGCCCGCGCTGCTGGGCATGATGTCAAGGGTGACGAAGAAGACTTGGCAGCCGGTAGAGACCGTGAAGATCCAATGGGCCGCGGGCTCGAAGCCGGTCAAGGGCGGCACCAAGACGACGCTGAAGCTGGCCGGCTCGGTCGGCGGCAAGAAGGCCGGCGTCAAGCTGACCGCGACCTGCCCGGGCCGCGACGCCGGCGCCGCGACCATCAAGGTCAAGACCAAGGTCCGCTAGCGCCGCAGCGCGCGTGGACCGCGCAACGCGCGGAGCGCGGCGTCGGGATGGCCGTGTCGACACTTCCGCGCACAGGGGACCCAGACTAGTGTCGGGCGCGAGCGAGCAGGGATCACGAGGATGGCTCAGCCGTGTTTTGCCGCGCGCACCCCGGCGCTCGGCGCGGCAGTCGTGAAGGCGCCTGGAAGCCGACGCGACCGGTGAACACGGGCGTGGTGTGGGGGCGCTGGACGTGGCGTTGCTGGTGCTCGCTGGCTGCGGTGGCGGCTGGTCAGCAAATCCGGGGGAGCGGCTCGGCCAGCGGCATCGTGACCACACGGTGCGCCCCGATGGGCGTGCGGGCGATCACTTTTCCGGGATGCTCGGCCACCGCCACGCCGATGACCGCCGCGCCGACGCCCACCGGCTGTGCGCGGATCAGGCGCAGCGCCCGCTCGGCGTCCGCCGGGTTGACGAACGCCACGAACACCCCCTCGTTGGCGACGTGCATCGGGTCCAGGCCGAGGAACCCGCAGGCCCGGGCGACCTCGGCGGGCACGGGCACGTCGGCGTCGGCGATCTCCACGCCCACGCCGGACGCGGCAGCGATCTCGTTGAGCGTCGCGGCCAGTCCGCCGCGCGTCGGGTCGCGCAGCGCGTGCGCGTCCACCCCGGCGGCCAGCAACGCGCCGACCGCCCCGGCCACCGGCGCGGTGTCCGAGGTGATGCCCGTGCCGAACGCCAGGTTCTCCCGCACCGACAGCACCGCTACCCCGTGCCGGCCGATGGGTCCGGAGACGATCACCACGTCGCCGGGACGGGCGCGGTCCGGTCCGACGCGCACTCCGTCGGGCACCTGGCCCAGGCCCGTGGTGGTGATGAACATCCCGTCGCACTTGCCCCGATCGACGACCTTGGTGTCGCCGGTGACCACGCGCACCCCGGCCCGCCGCGCGGCCCGTCCCATCGACTCGGCGATGCGGCGCAGCAGCGGGATGGGCAGGCCCTCCTCGAGCACGAACGACACCGCGAGCGCGATGGGCGTCCCGCCCATCATCGCCACGTCGTTGACCGTGCCGTTCACCGCGAGCTCGCCGATGTCCCCGCCGGGGAACTCCAACGGGCGCACCACGTGCGCGTCGGTGGCCAGCACCAGCCGGCCGGGAAGTGGGGCCAGCACCGCGCCGTCGCCCAAGCACTCCAGCAGCTGCTCGTCAGGTGTGGCGCCGCCGCGGGCGGGTGGGGCGGTCTCAGCCGTGTCCGCCCCACCCGTGTCCGCCCCAGCCGTGGCAGTTGCCGTCGCGCCGAACGCGGGCAGGAACACCGTCTCGATCAGCCGCGCCGAAAGCTGCCCGCCGCCGCCGTGGCCCATGACGATGGTCTCCTGGTCGGCCAGCGGCGCCGGGCAGGAGAAGTCATTGAAATCGGCGGCCATCGCGCGGCTCCTAACGACGGAATTGGAAATAGGCCGAGCAGGTGCCCTCGCTGGACACCATCGGCGCGCCCAATGGGGTGAGCGGCGTGCACGTGCCGCCGAAGGCCGGGCAGTCGGGGGGATTGACCAGCCCTTGCAGCACCTCGCCGGCCCGGCAATCGGGCGATTCGGAAGTGGTGATGTCGAGCACCCCGAACTTGCGCTCCGCGTCGAACGGCGCGTATTCCTCGCGCAACCGCCAACCGCTGGCCGGGATCATCCCGATGCCGCGCCAGACCCGGTCGCACACCTCGAACACCCGCGCGCACATTTCCCGCGCCGCCGGGTTCCCTTCTGGACGCACCGCCCGGGAATAGGCGTTCTCCACCCGGTGCTCACCAGATGCCAGTTGGCGCACCGCGCGGTGAATCCCGTGCAGCACGTCCAGCGGTTCGAATCCGGTGACCACAATCGGCACTCGGTGCCGCGCCGCCAACGGCCCGTATTGTTCGGTGCCCATCACCGTGCAGACATGCCCGGCGGCCAGGAACCCCTCGACCCGGCACGCTGGGGAATCGCAAATCGCCGCGAGCGCCGGCGGCACCAGCACCTGGGACACCAGCAGC
>WQZC01000101.1 GCA_009780925.1 Actinomycetes bacterium
GCTTCGCTCCGGTTGGAGATACCCGTGGCTATTCGCATAACCCCACGCGACAACGCCTTCTACGGGATGTTCGCTGAATCGGGGCGCAACGTCGCCGCCGCCGCCGAGGCGCTGTGCGCGCTGATGGACCCGAACGCCAACCGCGAGGTGATCGCGAAGGAACTCGAGGAGTTCGAGCACGCCAACGACACCGTTACGCACCGCATCATGCGCCAGCTCAACACCAGCTTCGTGACCCCGTTCGACCGTGAGGACATCTATCGGCTCGCCAGCACCCTGGACGATGTGGTCGACGAAATGGAGGGCGCGGCCGATTTCGTGGTGCTCTCCGGCCTGGGGCGGCTGCCGCAGCTGATGGGCCAACAGCTCGACCTGATGCGCCGCGCCGCCGCCGAGACCGCCGAGGCGATGGGCCGGTTGCGCACCTTGAAGGACCTCGAGCCGTACTGGATCGAGGTCAACCGGTTGGAAAACGAGGCGGACCGGGTGTACCGCAAGCTGCTCACCAAGCTGTTCAGCGGCGAGTACAAGGCGCTGGAGATGGTGCGGTTGCGCGAAGTGGCGGACGCGCTGGAGGGCGCCACCGACGGGCTGGAACACGTCGCCCACATCGTCGAGACGATCGCGGTCAAGGAGTCCTGACCCCGCGTGATCACCCTGGTCGTCGTCGTCATCGTTATCGCGCTCGCCTTTGACTACACCAACGGATTCCACGACTCGGCCAACGCGATCGCCCTCGCGGTCTCCACCAGGGCCATGCCCCCGAAAGCGGCCGTCGCCATGGCGGCGGTGATGAATGTCGTCGGCGCGCTGATCTCCACCAAGGTCGCCAAGACGGTCGGCAAAGGCATCATCGCCACGCCGCCGCACGACCGGGGCGGGCTGGTGGTGGTGCTGGCCGCGCTGGTCGGCGCGATCATCTGGAACCTGGCAACCTGGTATTTCGGGCTGCCGTCCTCGTCCACCCACGCGTTGGTCGGCGGCCTGGTCGGGGCGGCGCTGGCCAGCTCACAGGCTGTCAAATGGTCCGGGGTGTTCGAGAAGGTCGTCATCCCGATGGTGATCTCCCCGGTGATCGGCGGGATCCTGGCCTACCTGCTCATGCTGGTGCTGCTGTGGTCGTTCCGCAACCGCAACCAGCACCGCACCAACCTCGGCTTCCGCCGGGCGCAGATCTTCTCCTCGGCCGCCGCCGCGTTCAGCCACGGCACCCAGGACGCGCAGAAGACGATGGGGGTCATCGCGTTGACGCTCATGGTGTCCGGACATCTCCATCCGAACGCCGACATCCCGCTATGGGTGATCCTGGCCTCCGCCGGGGCGATCGCGCTGGGCACCTACTCCGGCGGCTGGCGGATCATGCGCACCATGGGCCGGCGGATCTTCTCGGTGACCCCGCCCAGCGCGTTCGCCGCGCAGACCGCCGCCAGCATCGTCATGCTGGCCACCGAACGGTACGGGCTGCCGGTCTCCACCACGCACGTGATCACCGGCTCGGTGATGGGCGTGGGCGCCACCCGTCGGCTGTCGGCGGTGCGTTGGGGCGTGGCGGGGAACATCGTCGGCGCCTGGCTGCTGACCATCCCGGCGGCGGGACTGGTCGCCGCCGGCGCCTGGGGCGTCCTGCACCTGTTCCTGAACTGAACCCAGCCCCGGCGCTCGTGCGCCGTCTGGACAGCCGTCTGGGCGGCATCCGATCGGTCTGACCCGTATCGTGACGGCATGGCTGAGACGCGATACACCGTGACCGGGATGAGCTGCGACCACTGCGTGCGCGCGGTGCGCGACGAGGTGGCCGCCATCGCTGGCGTCACCGGGGTCGAGGTCGAACTGGACGGCGGTCGGCTCACCGTTTCCGGCGACGGCTTCACTGACGAGCAGGTCCGCGCCGCAGTGGGCGATGCGGGTTACGCCCTCGCCTGAGCCCCGTCGCGAGATGCCGACCCCGGAGCTGGCCGAGCCCGGCACCGCCCGGCTGGAGATCGCCGTCGGTGGGATGACCTGCGCCTCCTGCGCGGCGCGGATCGAGCGCAAGCTCAACCGTCTTGACGGCGTGCGGGCGAGCGTGAACTACGCGACCGAGACGGCCACCGTGCGCTATGACGCCGACGCCGTGACCCCAGCGGCGCTCGCCGCCACCATCGAGGCCACCGGCTACACCGCCCGCCTGCCGCAGCCGGCCAGCCCGTCGCCCGGTGTGCCCGGCGCCGGGTCGGCGGACCGGACGGACGCCCCGACGCGCGAGTTGCGGTCCCGGCTGGGCATTAGCGCCGCCTTGACCGTCCCGGTGCTGGCGCTGGCGATGGTTCCCGCCGCGCAGTTCGATAACTGGCAGTGGCTGTGCCTGACCCTGGCCAGCCCAGTGGTGGTGTGGGGCGGCTGGGTGTTCCACCGCGCCGCCTGGCAGAACCTGCGGCACGCCACCGCCACCATGGACACCCTGGTCTCGATGGGCGCGCTGGCGGCATGGGGCTGGTCGCTGTACGCGCTGTTCTTCGGCTCCGCTGGCACGCCCGGCATGCGGATGCGCTTCGACGTGACGGCCACCGCCGGCGACGGCGCGAGCGACACCTACTTGGAAGTGGCCGCCGGGGTGGTGGTGTTCCTGCTGCTCGGCCGGTATCTGGAGGCGCGCGCCAAGCACCGCTCCGGCGCGGCGTTGCGGGCGCTGCTGGGCCTGGGCGCCAAAGAGGTCACCGCGCTGCGCGACGGGACCGAGGTCCGCGTCCCCATCGACGAGCTGGGGGTGGGCGGGCGGTTCGTGGCGCGCCCCGGAGAGCGGATCGCCACCGACGGGGTGGTGGCCGAGGGCTCCTCGGCCGTGGACGAGAGCCTGCTCACCGGCGAGTCGACGCCGATCGAGGTGGGGCCCGGCTCGGTGGTGACCGGCGCGACCATCAACGTCGGCGGCCGGCTGGTGGTGCGCGCCACCCGGGTGGGCGCCGACACCAAGCTCGCGCAGCTGGCCCGGCTGGTGACCGCCGCGCAGTCAGGCAAAGCGCCGGTGCAGCGGCTCGCGGATCGGATCAGCCGGTGGTTCGTCCCGGCGGTGCTGCTCGCCGCCGTGGCCACCGCAGTGATCACGGCGGCCGTCGGGCTGAGCGCGGTGCGCGCGTTCACCGCCGCCGTCGCCGTGCTGATCGTGGCCTGCCCGTGCGCGCTCGGGTTGGCCACACCGACCGCGCTGCTGGTCGGCACCGGGCGCGGCGCCCAGCTCGGATTGCTCATCAAGGGGCCGGAGGTGTTGGAGACCACCCGGCGGGTGGACACGATCGTGCTGGACAAGACCGGGACGTTGACCACCGGACGGATGTCGCTGCTTGGGGTGTGCCCCGCGCCCGGGGTGGACGCCAGCCAGCTGCTGCGCCGCGCCGGGGCCGTCGAAGCGGCCAGCGAGCACCCGGTGGCGGCGGCCATCGCCGCAGCCGCGCGGGAGCGCCTCGGCCCGCCGCCGGCGATCGAATCGTTCCGCAGCGCGCCAGGGCTCGGGGCCAGCGCCACCGTGGAGGGGCGCACGGTGGCAGTGGGCCAGGAGGCCCTGCTCGCGGCGCACGCGATGGTGTCCCCGGATGGGCTGGGCGCGGCGCTCGCGTCGGCGCGCGAACAAGCCGGCGCGGACGGACACAGCACCGTGCTGGTCGGCTGGGACGGCGCGACGCGGGGGCTGCTGGTGGTCGGCGACACCGTGCGCGAGGCCAGCGCGCCGGCGCTGGCCCAGTTGCGCCGGCTCGGGCTGCGCCCGGTGCTGCTCACCGGCGACAACCGGGGCGCGGCCCACGCCGTGGCGAACGCGCTGGGCATCGGCGAGGTGAGCGCCGAGGTGTCGCCGGAACAGAAGCTGGCGGCAATCGCCGAGCTGCAGGCGCGCGGGCGCGTGGTGGCCATGGTCGGCGACGGGGTGAACGACGCGGCCGCGCTGGCGCGCGCCGACCTCGGGCTGGCCATGGGCACCGGCACCGATGTCGCCATCGAGGCGAGCGACATCACCCTGGTGCGCGGCGACCTGCGCGCCGCCGCGGACGCGATCCGGCTGTCCCGGCGCACGTTGCGCACCATCAAGGGCAACCTGGCCTGGGCGTTCGGTTACAACGCGGTCCTCATCCCGGTGGCCGCGCTCGGGTTGCTCTCCCCGCTGCTCGCCGGTGCCGCGATGGCGTTCTCCTCGGTTTTCGTGGTGACGAACTCGCTGCGGCTGCGGAACTTTCGCGCGGTGCGCCAGTGACCGCCCACACCGCGCCAGACACACAGAAACCTCACGGTTATCACTCAGCACGCAATCAGTTGACGGGAGCCCACTAGAGGTTATGACGAGCGTGAACGACCAGCCGACATGGGAGCAGTCGCCCTACTCCCCACCCGAGATCTGGGTGTATCAGCCCGACACCGGGCGCTACCAGCTAGCCGACGATCAGCCGGCGGACGGTTGGTCCCACGTGGCGACGCACTACGGCGCGCCGCGCCAGCCGTGGCCGGACCCACGCTACGAGACGCCGGGCCAATCGTCCTATGCCCCCAATGAGGTCGTCTATCAGTCGCCATACGGGCCGATGCGCCAGTCGCCCCAACCCGCCCCGCCACCGCCGTGGGGCGCTCCGCCGTGGGGCGCTCCGCCACCGACGGGTTGGCCCCCGGCGGCGCAGTGGGCCGTCGGGGAACCGCTGCGCCCCAAGGCGCGGCGCGGTCGTTGGCTCGCCGCGCTGGTCGGCGCGGTCGCCGTAGTCGCCGCCGCCGGGCTGACCGCCGCCGCCATGACCGACCACACCACTCAAGGCGCGGGCACCCTCCAACTGCCCGCCAGCGCGCAGCTCCCGAACTCGGGACAGGACAACTCAGGGCAGGGCAACTCAGGACAGAACGGCTCCGGGCAGCAGGGCCCCGGACAGCAGGGACAGGCGCAGCAGCAATCGTTGGGCACCGGCCAGGCCACCGCCGCGCAGCAGGTGGGCGTGGTGGACATCAACACCGTGCTGTCCTACCAGTACGCGCAGGCGGCCGGAACTGGAATGATCATCACCAGTTCCGGTGACGTGCTCACCAACAACCATGTGGTGCAAGGCGCGACGAGCATCACCGTCACCGTCGTGGCGACAGGCAAGACCTATCCGGCCACCGTGGTCGGCACCGACCGGACCGACGACGTGGCCGTGATCCACATGACCGGCGCGAGCGGTTTGCGGACCATCGCGACCAGCTCGGTCCCCGCCGCAGTGGGCGATCCGGTGACCGGCGTGGGCAACGCCGGCGGCGTCGGCGGTGTGCCGAGCGCCGCCGAGGGGCACGTGCTGGCCACCGGGCAAACCATCACCGCCAGCGATGAGAGCGGCGCCAACGCCGAGACGCTGCACAACCTGATCGAGACCGACGCCCCGATCCAGGCCGGCGACTCCGGCGGACCGCTGTATAACAACAAGGACAAAGCGGTCGGCATGGACACCGCCGCGGCCGTGAACGGCTATGGGCGCTTCGGGTCCACCGCGACCGGCAGCGGCTACGCCATCCCAATCAGCGACGCGTTGACTATCGCCAAGCAGATCCAGAACGGCGAGGCCTCATCGAAGATCCGCATCGGCTATCCGGCCTTCCTCGGGGTGCAGGTCACCGACGATGCCGCCGGCCGGTCCGGCGCCCAGATCGTGGTGGCGGTTCCCCAGCAGCCGGCCGCCAATGCGGGCATGGTGGGCGGCGATTTGATCACTGCGATCGGTGGGCGACAGATCACCTCGGCGGCCAGCCTGGGCTCGGTGCTGGACGGCTACCAGCCAGGGGCGCGAGTCGCCGTCACCTACACCGACAGCAACGACGCGTCGCACACCGTCACCGTGACTCTGGGCCAAGGACCAGCGGACTGATCGTTCAGGAGCCAGCGGACTGATCGTCCGTGGCCGGAGGGGCCGGGTCAGGTCGACCGGCCGGTCAGGCGCCGCCCAGCAGTTCCCGCATCGCCTCCGCCGCCGCGAGCCGCGCCGCGCCCAATGCGGTGGCGCTGGCCCGAAGCTTCGTCGGCGCCACTCGGACCGGCCACGGCAGCTGGCTCAGATAGCTGCGCACCGCGTCAACGATCATCGGGTGCTGGCCGATCCCGCCGCCCAGCACGATCACATCGGGGTCGACCACCGCCGCGACGACCGCGGCCACCCGGCCGATCTCGGCCCCGTGCTTGCGAACCACCCGCCGCGCGTGCAGCACGCCGCGCTCGGCGGCGGCGAACAGCTCCACGGTGCTCGCCGGCGGGTCGTCGTCCGGCCAGCCCCGGCGCACCCGTTCCAGCCAACCGTTGGCGCCGATCCGTTCCTCCAACGCCTCCGGCTCGTAGGCAGCCCCGGCGCGCCAGGGGTAGGGCAGGAACGAGATCTCACCGGCGACGCCGTTCGCGCCCGCGATCATGTTGCCGCGATGCACGATGCCCCCGCCGAGGTTGACCCCGACCTGAAGGAACACCCAGGTTTCCGCGTCATGGGCGGCGCCGGCGGTGTACTCCGCCCAGGCCGAGCAGTTCACGTTGTTGATCAAATGCACCGGAACCGGCCCCGCCGCGCGCAGCGACGTCTCGAGCCGCGCGACAAACTCCCGCCAACCGTCGGCTCCTTCCATCGTGGTTCCGTCCGGATAGACGGCGGTCGGCGTCGCCACCCGCACCGCGCGCAACGGCCCGTGCGCGCCGCCGAGCTCTTCGGCTGCCTCAGCCACCAGCCGACAGGCCAACGCGGACTCGGTCCACGCGCTCAGTCGCCCAGGCGTGACGCGCGCCTCGGCACGTTCGACGATCGCCGAACCGTCCAGGCGGGCGGCGACCACCCGGACCGCGGTGGAGCCAGCGTCCAGACCGAGCACATGCCCAGATCGCGGCGAGAGAGCGTACACCGACGCCGAGCGCCCGGTGGCGCCCTGACGGATGTCGATCTCATCGATCAGGTCGTGGCCCTCAAGCTCGGCGACCGCGGCCGACGCCGTGGGCCGGGACAGGCCGAGCTCGGCGCACAGCATCGGCCGGGTGACCTCGCCGGACCGCACCACATGCGCCAGCACGTCGCGCGCGCTGCGCGTCAGACGCAGGCTCACCATGACGATCGCCACCTTCTGGCCTCTTGACACCCGCGCGTGTGTTAGTAAACTTGCCTTACCTTGCCCATCGATCCAGATCGAGGTCGTTCATGGCCACTCTAAGCCGAAGGCAATTCCTTGGCACCACGGCAGCCGCCGGTGCCGCCACCCTGCTGGCCGCCTGCGGCGGCGGCAGCAAGTCAAAATCCGGGTCCGGGTCGCTGAAGGCCCTCTACATGCAGCAGGCGGGCTACCCCGCCAAAGACATCGACGCGATGACCACCGCCTTCATGGCGGCCAACCCCAACATCAAGGTGTCCAACACGTTCGTGGCGTACGAGGCGCTGCACGACAAGATCGTCATCTCGGCGCCTGCCGGCACCTACGACGTTGTCCACATGGACTGCATCTGGCCCGCCGAGCTGGCCAGCAAGAAGATGATCGTCGACGTCAGCGACCGAATCACCCCGACGATCACGGACGGGCTGCTGCCCGGGACCTGGCAATCGGTCGACTACGACGGCAAGCATTACGGCCTGCCGTGGGCGCCGAGCACCAAGCTCTTCTACTACAACACCCAGTTGCTGCAGCAGGCGGGCGTCGACCCAGCGTCCCTGGACACCTGGGACGGCGCCGTCGCGGCGGCCAAGACCATCAAGCAAAAGGGAGTCCTGGACTACCCGTTCATCTGGAGCTGGTCGCAGGCCGAGGCCATCATGTGTGACTTCGCGCAGCTGCTGGCCTCCTTCGGCGGGCAGTTCCTCGACTCCAGCGGGGAGCCGGCGTTCAACACCGGCGGTGGCTTGGCGGCCCTGGAGTGGATGAAGATGACCCTCGACGAGGGGTTGTCCGACCCAGCGTCCACCCAGTCCCTGGAAGACGACGTCAAGAAGGTCCAGCTGCAGAACCGGGCCGCGATGACGTTGAACTGGGAGTACGTGTTCCCGGCGGCCCAGGACTCGACCCAGACCCCCACGCCGGGCGCGGTCACCGTCACCACCACCCCCAAGGGTCCCGGCGGGCAGGCCATCGGGGTCAACGGCGGCATGGGGCTGGCGATCACCGCCGGCTGCAAGCGCCCGGACGACGCCTGGACGCTCATCCAGTGGATGGCCGGCGAGGAAATGGGCCTGAAGTACGCCAGCGACAACGTTTCGGTGTGGAAGTCCTTCTACACCAACCCGGATGTGCTCAAGGGCCAGGAAGCGCTCATCCAGTCGGAAGAGAAGCAACAGGAGAACCTGATCAACCGGCCGAACGTGCCGAACTACAACGCGGCCAGCCAGATCATCCAGGCCGCGCTGCAGAAGGCGCTGCTGGGCAGCTCTTCCCCGCAGGCCGCGCTGGACTCGGCCGCCAGCCAGGTCCGCAACCTCTCATAACGACCATCCCCTGATGACCATCCCCGCCAGGATCGGCCAGTGCCGCGACGGCGACCCGCGACCCGCGGGTCGCCGTCGGCGGCGCAGTCAGGCCTGGCTGGCGCTGGCGCTATTGGCGCCGTGCCTGGTCGTCGTTTTCGGCGTGGTGCTGTACCCCTTGGTGCGCACGCTGCTGCTCAGCTTGAGCGACGTCACCTCGAGCATGCAGACCACCATGCCGTTCGTCGGTTTCCGCAATTACGAGACCATCTTCACTAACCCGATCTTTTGGCAGACGGTTTGGCGCACGGTGTTCTTCACCGTCTTCTCCACCGGCTTGGAGTTGGCGCTGGGCGTCTTGCTGGCCCAATTCCTAAATCAACCGATCCGCGGCCAGTGGCTGTTCCGCAGCGCGGTGATGCTCACTTGGGCGCTGCCGACCATCGTCAACGCCAACATGTGGCGCTGGATCCTCAACGCGTCCTACGGCTCGCTCAACGGCCTGCTCATGCACCTGGGGCTGATCAGCCACTACCACGACTGGATCGGCGGACCGACCCAGGCGCTGGTGGTGGTGGCGCTGTGCGATGCCTGGAAAACCACCTCGCTGGTGGCGATCATTCTGTTCGCGGCCATGCAAACGGTGCCGACCGAGGTTTACGAGGCGGCCCGGGTGGACGGCGCCGGAGCGTTGCGACGGTTCTGGTCGGTCACCATTCCGATGATCCGCCCGGCCATCGCCGTGGTGTTGGTGCTGCGCACCATTGAGGCGTTCAAGGTGTTCGACATCATCTA
>WQZC01000102.1 GCA_009780925.1 Actinomycetes bacterium
CGACTGGTCTGGCGAAGCTGGTCGCCGACAAACAGGTGACGCCGTCGGAGTTGCTGGCGCTGGCCCGGCATCGGGCCGCCGAGGTCAATCCAAAGATCAACGCGATCGTGCGCGACGTCCCCTGCGACACCGATGAGGAGCGCACCGGTCCATTCGCCGGCGTCCCGTTCCTGATCAAGGACATCGCCCAGGACTACGCCGGTCTGCCGTCCTCCCAAGGGTCGCGCGCGTTGCAGCGCATGCCGGTTCCCGCGCACGCGACCGTGGTCCAGCGCTGGCTGGACGCCGGATTGATGATCTTCGGCAAGACCAACCTGCCCGAGTTCGGCGCCAAGGGGATCACTGAGCCGGACGCCTGGGGCCCGGCCCGCAACCCGTGGGATCTGACCCGCACCCCGGGTGGCTCGTCCGGCGGCTCGGCGGCGGCGGTCGCGGCGGGCATCGTGCCCTGCGCGGGCGGGAACGACGGCGGCGGCTCGCTGCGGATCCCGGGCGCCTGCTGCGGGTTGGTCGCGCTCAAGCCCGGACGCGGGGTGACCCCGCTGGGCCCGGCGATGGGCGAGTTCATGCACGGCGCGGCGGTCCAGGGGGTGCTGTCGCGCACGGTTCGGGACACCGCCGCGATGCTCGATGTGATCGCCGGTGGCGAGCCGTGGGGGCCGTTCGAGCCCGGGCTGAGCCCAGCGCCGTACTCCTCGGCGGTCGGCCAGGACCCGGGCCGGCTGCGGATCGGGGTGCGGGTTCCCACCGCTATCACCCCGAACCCGGATCCCGAGGCGTATGCCGCCGTCGCGGCGGCGACGCGCGCGCTGACCGAGCTGGGCCACCACGTCGAGGAGCTGCCGCAGGCGCCCTTCGATGACGCGGCGCTGGCCAAGGAGTTCCTGACCGCCTGGTTCGTCTACATCGCCTGGGAGGTCGCCGAGGCCAAGCGGCTGACCGGCGCCGGCAACGCGATGTTCGAGCGGGACACCCGAATCATGGCCGCGCTCGGCGCCGCCACCAGCGGCCTGGACTACCTCGACGCGGTCGAGCGACGCCACCTGCACGCCCGTCGGCTGACCGAGTTCTTCGAGACGTTCGACTTGCTGCTCACCCCGACGCTGGCCATGGCCCCGCCGAAGATCGGCGCGGCTGACCTGTCCGCCCCGCTGCGGGTGGCCGCCGACACGCTGCTGCGCACCGGCACCGCGCGATTGCTCAAGCACACCCCGCTCATCGACAACATGATCACCGAGAACCTCGGCTGGATCCCCTACACCCAGCTGGCCAACGTCACCGGTCGTCCGGCGGTCTCGCTGCCGCTGCACTGGACCGCCGACGGCCTGCCACTCGGCGTGCAATTCGTCGCGCCGTTGGGCGGCGAACCGCTGCTGATCAAGTTGGCCGCGCAGCTGGAACAGGCTGTCGGGTGGTTCGACCGGGTGCCCGCACTCTGATCGAGCCGGCGCGGGGCGGCGGCTCGGCGACGGGCGCGTCGGACGGCACGCGCCGCGCGCCCCCAGGCACACTGGACCGGTGAGCGCGACGAACCGGAACGGCTGCGGTGGCGGCGCCGGGCGGACCGGCTTGGGCGGATGCGCTCGATCGGCCGCCGCCGAAGCGGATTCTGGTCGTGCCAGGCACATGCGCCAGATGCTTGACGGCATGGCCGTCGCCGCAGAGGAATGGGCTGGCTCCGACGACCCCCTGGTCGCTGAAGTGGGCGGCGCGGCGGTGCTCGCGACTATGCCCGGGGGCGACGAGGAATCGGGTCGGGCGCGTGTCGAGGAGCTGATTCCCGAGTTCGAGTCGCGGGGCTCGGTGACGATGCTGCTGGCCATCAGCGCCGTCGCACCAGCCCGGACCGCGAAAGCCGCGGCGCGCGCCGTGCGCCGGCTGATCGACTCGGGGCAGCCGCCGCCGAGCTGGGCCGCCGAGCTGCACGAGCCAATCGCGGTCTCGGGCTGCTGCCAGCTGCGCCACGCCAGTGGGGCGCCGCTCGTGCTAGCCGCGAGCTTCGCGCGGGCCGGCCGCGCGCACTCGATCGTGGTCAGCCTCAAGGTCGCCGAGGGCGGCCGGGCCGATGCCATCTTGCTGTGGGACGCCGACGAGCTGGATCACCTGCTGCGCGAGATCGAGGAGGACAGCGCGGCGATTGGGCGGCCGGCTGTTTTCGAGCCGCTCCCGCCGGCGCGGTTCCGCTGGCAGGTCGAGCGCGCGCTCGCGGCGCGGGCCGACCACGACCGGCGGATCGCCGAGACGTTGGGCGAGGACGCGCTCTTTGACGCTGAAGGCGACGACGGTCCCGGCGACGGGCCGATGGCCATCTTGCTGCGCGCCCGCCTGGCCGCGCTGCCCGCTGCCCAACCACCCGAGATGAGCCAGCGCGGGCCATTGAGCGATGCCCGCGAGCCCGATTGGGAGTGGTTCGCCGCACTCGCGGCCGACGAAGCGGGCGCCGCGTTGGCCGGCCGCAACGGCGACCTGGGCGAGCCGTAGCGAAGGGGGCCGTCGGCTGCGGCCCGCCGCGGCCACGACGGCCGCGCCCCGGCGCTCACCCGCTCGGGGGCGCCGCGCGCCGGCGCGGATCCCAGGCGTTCCAGTAGCCCTTCAGATACAGCCGCTCGCCGGCCAAGCCCAGCTCGGCCAGCCGTGGTCGCAGCGCGGCGACCGTGCGGCTCTCGCCGAGCGCGTAGCCGTACCCGGCGCCGCTCGGCGCGCGGAAGCGGGCCAGCGCCGCTTGCAACAGGTCGGGGGCGCCGGCTGGCCGGTCACCGCGATGCAGCCAGCTGACCTGGGCCGGGACGGGCAGCTCGTCGGTCGCGGTGGCGACCTCGATGATCGCCATCACCTTCGGGCCGCCGCGTGCCGGGTCCGCGCCGCCGCTGAACGCCGGGTCCGCGCCACCGCTGAACGCTGGGATCGCGCCGGCGGCCCCCGCCAGGCCCGAGGCGCGCCCGGGCGCGGCCAGCGCTGCGGCGAGTTCGATGATCGCCGGCAGCGACGCCTCGTCGCCGACGAACAGATGCCAGTCGGCGTCGGCGAGTTCGATCCGGCCGCGCGGGCCGCACAGATCAACCGCGTCGCCCGGGCGCGCCGAGGCCGCCCAGCGCGCGCCGGGACCTTCGCCGTGCAGCACGGCGTCCACGTGGAACGTCCCGTCGCGGTAGCCGGCGACCGTGTAGCGGCGCTTGCAGCGTCGGCCGCCGTCGTCGAGCACCAGCTCGACATCCTGGGCCGGCCGAGGTGGCGGCAGGGTGGGCGCGGTGATGGTGATCCGCCGGGTGCGTGGGGTCAGTGCCCGTGCGGCGACGACGGTGCCGGCGTGCCGGGGGGTGCGGCGGATCGGAGTGCTCACGGGTGTCCACCGTACGGGTGCGCCGCGGCGCGACCGGCCGGGGCGGATCCGTGCGACGCCTCGCCCAGCTGTCTCGGCCAGCGGTCTCGTCCGGGTGTCCCAGCCTGGGCCCAGCGGATGATGAACGCGTGGCCATCAGCGTGTTCGACCTGTTCTCCATCGGCATCGGGCCGTCGTCCTCGCACACCGTGGGACCGATGCGGGCCGCGCGCGCGTTCGCGACCGGCTTGTCCGACGACGGCGTGGCGCCGCGGGTCGGCCGCGTCCGGGTGGAGCTGTTCGGCTCGCTCGGCGCGACCGGGCTGGGCCACGGCACCGAACGGGCGGTGATCTTGGGTTTGGCGGGAGAGACGCCCGAGCGCGTGGACGTGGCCTCGATTGGGCCTCGCGTCGCCGCGGTTCGCGACTCGGGGCGGCTGTGGCTGCTGGGTGAGCGCGCCATCGCGTTCACCGACGCCGACATTGTGTCGTGTCCTGATCAGTCGCTGCCTTATCACCCGAACGGGCTCCGCTTCCATGCTTTCTCCGATGACGGGGAATCGTTGCTGGTGCGCACCTATTTCTCCGTCGGTGGGGGATTTGTAGTTGATGAGGTGGTATGCGGAGAAAAATGGGATGAGAGCGATGAGCCACCGGTGCCGCACCCATTCACGACCTCCGCTGAGCTGATGAGCCAATGCGCGACCACCGGGCTGTCGGTTAGCGCGCTGATGCTCGCCAATGAGGCAGCGTTCCGCGCGGAATCGGAGGTGCGCGCCGGCCTGCTGGCGATCTGGCAGGTGATGCGCGACTGCGTCACCGCGGGCTGCGCGAACGAGGGGACCCTGCCCGGCGGCCTGCGGGTGGCGCGCCGCGCGCCGCGCCTGTTCCGCAGGTTGCGCGCGGAGTCGCCGATCGGCGCGTCGTCGGCGGACCCGCTGTCCGCGTTGGAATGGGTGGACCTGTTCGCGCTGGCGGTCAACGAGGAGAACGCCTCGGGCGGCCGGGTGGTGACCGCGCCGACCAATGGCGCGGCCGGGGTGCTGCCCGCGGTGCTGCACTACTACGTGAACTTCGTGCCCGGAGCCAACGACGACGAGGTGGTGCGGTTCCTGCTCACCGCCGGCGCGATCGGCACCCTCTACAAACAGAACGCCTCCATCTCCGGCGCCGAGGTCGGCTGCCAGGGCGAGGTCGGGGCCGCCTGTTCGATGGCCGCCGGCGCGCTGTGCGAGGTGCTCGGCGGCACCCCGGCCCAGGTGGAGAACGCCGCCGAGATAGGTATGGAGCACAACCTGGGGCTCACCTGCGATCCGGTCGGTGGGCTCGTGCAGGTGCCGTGCATCGAGCGCAACGCCATGGCCGCGGTGAAGGCGATCAACGCCGCCCGGCTCGCGTTGCTGGGTGACGGCCGGCATGTCGTCAGCCTCGACAAAGTGATCAAGACGATGCGCGACACCGGCGCGGACATGAAGATCCAGTACAAAGAGACGGCGCGCGGCGGCTTGGCTGTGAACGTGATCGAGTGCTGATCGGGTCCGGCGGCAACCGGCGGCCACACGGGTTGGCCGGCGCAGGCGGGACCTGTAGGCTTTCGGTCGGTGTCACCGCTGGTCGCGGTGGCCCGGGGAGGCTTCGCCTAGTTCGGTCTATGGCGCCGCACTGCTAATGCGGTTGGGGGCTTAAACCCCCTCCCGGGTTCGAATCCCGGAGCCTCCGCGTCACCCGCGCGTTGCCGCTGCCTGCCGTTAGGGTAATTCGTCACACTCGCAACCTATTGACACCCTATACGTGTGATGTTACAACTGTATGCGATCCCTGTGCTGACCTTCCCCCATCAGGCCGGCACAGGGATCTTGATCGATCGCCCTGGTGCGGATGCGTCGCGCCGCGAAGACCCTGTACACTCGTTTCCTGGTTCTGCGCCCGTAGCTCAACGGATAGAGCATTTGACTACGGATCAAAAGGTTGGGGGTTCGAATCCCTTCGGGCGCGCTCGTCGGTCACCGTCACCGGCACGGGCGTCGCGTCAGCGCGTGCCACCCCCTGGGTGCCGGATCTGCGGCCAGCGCCCAGTCGTCCCGCGCTCGTCTGCCGCATCGGGGCCAGTGACCCGCCGGATTGGTGGGGCTAGCCCCAGCTGATTTTGGGGGGCCTTCCCCATCGCTCGCGGCCTCGGTTCCGCCTAGCGTTGATCTTGTTGAACCAGAGACGATCCGTCCGTCTCCAGGACCACGCGTGAAGAGGCGAACCTGATGCTCCTGCTGAACCGACCCGTTCCCTGCCCCGCCGCGCTGCCGGTGGACGCGCGCCCCACCCGAGCGGCCGCCCCCGTCGCCCCTCCTGCGGTAGCGGTGTCGCTGCGCGGGGTCCGCAAGGTGTATGGGCGGGGCAACTCGGCCGTGGCCGCGTTGGACGGGGTCGACTTCGACTTCCTCCAAGGCACGTTCACCGCGGTGATGGGACCCTCCGGCTCGGGCAAGAGCACCTTGCTGCACTGCGCCGCCGGCCTGGACCGACCGAGCGCGGGCACGGTCCGGCTCGCCGGGACGGACCTGGCGAAGCTGTCGGAGACGGCGCTGACGAAGCTGCGCCGAACCCGGATCGGTTTCGTCTTCCAGGCGTTCAACCTGGTCGGCGCGCTGACCGTGCGCGAGAACATCCTGCTGCCCTCGCGTCTGGCGCACGCCCGCGTGGACCGGCGGCGGCTGGCCGAGGTGGTGCGCCAGGTGGGCCTGGACGGCCAGCTGCGGCGCCGCCCCGCGGAACTGTCCGGCGGGCAGCAGCAGCGGGTGGCGATCGCCCGGGCGCTGTCGGTCTCCCCGGAGGTGATCTTCTGTGATGAGCCGACCGGCGCCCTGGACAGCAACACCGCCGCGCAGGTGCTACGGCTGCTGCGGCGCACCGTGGACCGCGACCGGCAGACCGTGGTCATGGTCACCCACGACCCTGTCGCCGCCTCGTACGCCGATCGCGTCGTGTTCCTCGCCGACGGCCGAATCGTCGACGACCTGCTCGCGCCGGACGTTGACGCGATCGCGAGCCGGCTGGCCCGCCTCGGCGAGTCACGGGCTCAAGCCGGCGCGTTCGCCCCGGTTCGGGAAGAGGCCTTCGCATGATCAGGGTTGCGTTGCGGATGCTGCGGCAACACCCCGCCAGCGCCATCGCCACCTTCCTCGCGCTGGGGCTGGCCGCCGCGATTGTCACCATTTCCGGCGTTTTGTTTGAGTCGGGTCTGCGGTTCCATGGCAGCGCGGATCGCTACGCCGGAACACCGGTGCTAGTCGCGAGCACCGCGATCCAGGTCGGCACCGGCGACGGCGACACCAGTCAGCCGCTGACCGAGCGCGGCCGGATTGATCCGGCGCTGCTCAGCCAGATCGCGCGCCTGCCCGGCGTGCGCGCGGCGATCGGCGACGTCGCGATCACCGCGCAGCTCGACACCGCGGGTGGGCCAACCGCCGTCGAGCTGCACCCTTCCTCGGCGGCGGAGCTCACCCCGTTCGAGTTGCGGTCCGGCGCCTGGCCGGCGACGACGGACCAAGTCGCCCTTGACGCGCGCTTGGCCGCCAGTCTCGCCGCCGGGCAGAGCCAGTCCGCGCTGCTCGGGCGGCCGCTCCGGCTCGGCTTGGCGGGCGGCGAGAAGGTCTTCACCGTCGCTGGGATCGCCGAGGCGTCGGTGCCCACCGCCATGCCGACGGTGTTCGTCGCCGACGCCGAGGCGAGCGCGCTCGCCGGCAACACGGTCCAGCCGATCGGTGTGCTGCCGCAGGACGGGGTGCGGACCTCCGTGCTCGCCAAGGCGGTCCGGGCCGAGCTGCCCAAGCGACCGGCGGGCGCGGACGGCGCCTTCCCGCACGTGTACACCGGCCCGAACCGGGGCAGCGTGCCGTCCCCGTCGGTCGACAACGCCCGCGAGTTCATCATCGTCATCTCTTGCGTGTTCGGCGGGTGCACGCTGCTCATCGCGATCCTGGTCATCGCCGAGACCATCGGTCTGTCGGTGCGCCAGCGGCACCGCGATTTCGCCTTGTTGCGCGCGGTGGCCGCGACGCCGCGCCAGGTGCGTCGGCTGGTGGTGCGCGAGACGTTCTGTCTCGGTTTGGTCGCCGCCGGGATCGGGGTCTGGCCGGGGCTCGCCGCCGCGAGCTGGGTGGGCGGACAGTTCGTGTCACGGGGCATGGCCCCCGCTGAGTTCCACACCCGCCTGTCCTGGCTGCCGCCGCTGGTGGCCGGGGTGGCCGTGCTGCTCATCGCGGTCTGCTCGGCGTGGTTCGCCAGTCTGCGGGCCAGCCGCATCCGCCCCACCGAGGCGCTGGCGGAGGCCTCGGTCGAACGCCCGCGGATCGGCGTTACGCGCGCCCTGCTCGGCTTGGTCGCGCTCGCCGGCGGAATCACCGTCATGATGGTGGCCTCGTCAGCCACTGCCGACAACGCGGTCAGCATTTCCGTCGGCACCGTGTTCACGCTGGTCACCGCGGCAGGCCTGCTCGGGCCGGTGTTCATCCGGCTGGTGGCCCGGGTCGCCGGCATCGCGCTGCGCGCGTTCGGGATCACCGGTCGGCTGGCGGCGGCGAACATGGACACGTCCGCCCGACGGCTGTCTTCCGTGGTGACCACTGGAGTGCTGGCCGTGGGTCTGGCCGGCTCCCTATGGTTCCTGCAAACCTCGCAGGAGCACGTCGCGGGCCGCGAGGTCCGCCAGGGGCTGGTCGCGAACTACGTCGTCGCGCCCGGCGGCGGTCTGCTGCAGCCCAACGTCGCCGCCTCGCTGCGCGAGGTCGACGGCGTGGTCGCGGCCACCGGGGTCGTGCAGAGCACAATGCTCACCGCCGCTGGTGGCGGAACGTCGTATTCCGCGCAGGGCCTGGACCCGGCCGGCGTCGCGGCCACCATCGATCTCGGCGTCACCGCCGGCGATTTGAGCCAATTGCGCGGCGACACCATCGCCGTTGACAGCCGCGCCGCCAAGACGATGGGCCTGCGCGTGGGCGACAGTTTCGTCGGCTGGTTCGGCGACGGCGCGCCCGCGACGCTCAAGGTCGTCGCTCTTTACGCCCGCGGGCTCGGCTTCGCGCAGCTGACCGTCCCGCACGACCTGCTCGCCGAGCACACCTCCGCCGGCGTGGACAGCGCGGTTTTCGTCGCCACCCGGGATTCGCTGACCGTGGACGCGCTGCGCGCCCGGCTGGCCGAGCTGGCGCCCGGCACCGTCGTGAGCACCGGCGCTGGTTTCCAGGCCAAGCTGAGCGCGGACATGGTCGAGAACGCGTGGACCACCCAGGTGATCACTGCGGTGCTGCTGGTCTATGTCGTGATCGCCGCTGCCAACACCTTGATCACCTACGCGCTGGGCCGGCGCCGGGAATTCGCGATCCTGCGGCTGGCGGGGACCACTCGTCGCCAGGTGATCCGCATGGCCCGACAAGAACAGGCGCTTCTGCTCGGGCTCGTGCTGGTCCTCGGCTCGGTCATCGCCGCCGCCACCCTGATCCCGATGGTGCGCGGGGCCACTGGCTCGGCGCTGCCCTACATTCCGCTTACCGGATGGGTCGCGGTGATCGCGGGGACCCTGGCGGTCGGTGGCTTGGCGTCGGCGCTCCCGGTCCGGCGTGCGCTGCGGATGCGCCCGGTCGAAGCGATTGGCATCAAGGAATGAGCACGCGCCCGCGTTGATCGGGCTGCGCCGGTCCTGGCGGCGGCCGCGGTCCGGCCGGCCCCGCCGCGGGTGTGGCGACCTCTCCGCGATCGGCCCCGCCCCGAATGCGGCATGCTGGGGGCATGGCGAAGCGACGCTTCAG
>WQZC01000103.1 GCA_009780925.1 Actinomycetes bacterium
CCGGTGGGGGTGGTGACACGCACGGTGTGGCCGGTGTCTGGGTCGATGGTTGGCTGGTGGTCCCAGCCGGGGGCTTGCTTGGCAAGGTTGCACGCCTGGCACAGCCCCTGCCCGTCGGCGATCGATGTCGCCCCGCCGTCGACGGCCGGGACCACGTGGTCGGACTGCCGGATCGGGGCGTCGCACCACGGGGTGCGGCAGTACTGGTCGCGGTGGCGCAGGAAGGCGGCCATCTGTTTGGGGAACAGGCGTTGACGGGAGTCCATAGCCACCAACTGGCCGCTCTCAGGATGCCGGTACAAGCGGCGCAGCCAGACCCGCTGACCGGAGTCCAACGCGTCCAGGACCAGCTCGCGGGCCAGGTCTGCGGGGATCGGGCCGTGCCCGGCGATGGCCGCGTCGTCGTGAGCGCCGGCCAGCAGCGCCGCGTCCGTCATCACCAACCCCACCGACACCGCCACCGCCGGCGTCCCGGCGGCCGATCCACGCCCAGCGTCGCTCCCGGCATCCGCTGAGCAATCGCCGTCGAGATCGCCGCAGCTGCCCTCCCCGCCTTCGGCGCGGGCGTCATCGCGAGCCACACCGCCGTCCGCGCCGCAGGCACCCCCACCGATCTCGCCGCTGATCTCGCCGCAGGTCGGGTCGCAAGCCGCGCCGCACGCGTCGCCACCGGCGTCCTCCTCGCACTCGCCCCTGATCTCGCCGCAGGTCGGGTCGCGACCCGCCCCGCACGCGTCGCCACCGGCGTCCGCCCCGCACTCGCCCCTGATCTCGCCGCGATCATTGCCCACCTGGCAGTCGCCGGCGGCCGATTCGTCGCATCCATGCGGCTGGCGATGGCCGACCGGGACGTCCCGGCTGCGCTGGCTGTCTTGGCCCCACCCATACCAACTCGTCGGATCGAACCGACGCTCACCCGCGCCGCCTGCACCGGCCCCGGCTCCGCTGGCGGTGCCGGCTCCACCGCTGGTCCCGACGTCGGCGCTGGGGCTCGCGTCGCCAGTCTGGACGATCCGCTCGACCAGCAGATCAGCCATCGCCTGGCCGCGCGAGCGCCGGTCGCCCTGCGCCCGCAACCGATCCGCGCGCACCGACAGCGCCACATGCGCCGCCACCCCCTGCGCCACCGGCAACAACGCCGTCAAATACGCCATCGTGTCCGGCGCCGGACGCAGAGTCACGCACCGTTCCGACTCCGCCCGACGCCGCCGCCTGGCCACCGCCGCTGGATCCAGCCGCGCCGCGAGCTTGACCGCCTCGGCGACCACCGCGCGATCTGACAACCCCGAGAACCCCAGCGCATCGCCGGCCACCGCCTCGTCCACCGCGAGCCGATCAGCAAGCGACAAGCAAGCCGTCTCCCGCGCCAACAGCGTCATCCGCCACTCGGTCACCAGGCCGGCGTCGAACGCCGCCATCGCGTTGGGCAACTCACGCGCCACCCGCGCCAACGACAACAGCTGACGGCCCCGATGCGGTGAGGTCCGCCGCGCCAACGCGACCTGCTCCGCCACGCCGCGGCCGAGCCGCTCGACAGGCACCCCAGCCGTCTCCTGAGCAGCCCGCTCCGCCTTGTCGAACGCCCCGGTCAATCTCGCTTGGCGGGCCTGGGCGCCGCAGGTCAGTTCTTCCAGCAGGCGAATCTGGTCGATCATGTCGCCCCGCGCATCGGGGACCGGCGCGGCAGCCAGCGCCTTCGTCAGCGCTCGCAGCTGGTCGGACAGGGCGTCGAAAACGGGGGGCCGTCGGGGCACGTCTGCTGCCGGCTCGGCCTGCGCCGCTTCGCCAGTCATGGCCACTCCCCGGTTCTCGAACGTTTGTTCGAGTCTAGCAGATCCGGCCCAGGCTTTCAAGCCCGGTAGAGCAGGCACCGCAACCGAATGGACCGCCCATCCACGGCATGCCTCGGGCGCGACCTGGACCACGGATCGGATTGGGGCCGAGCCTCGAATTAGGGGCGTCGGATTAGGGCCGAGCGCCCTGGGGCGGGCCACAGCCACGGCGCTGACGGGAGCCAAGCCGGCTGCGGTCCGGACCCCCAGCAGGCCGGACCCAGCAGGCCGGACCCCACACGGTCCGGACCCACGCAGACCAGACCCCACGTGAGCCGGACCCCCAGCAGGCACTGGGGCACCAGCAGGTCGTGGCGCCTCAGCAGACCGAAGCCCCAGCAGGTCGCAGTGGCCCCAGTCACAGACCCAGGCCGCGCAACGGGTGCGGGCTCACCTTGACCGTCGGGGCGGCCAATCCCGACCACTCCGCCTCACGGATGGCCCGCATCGCCTCGCGGCGGGTCTGCGGATCGAGCCGGTCGATGAACATCACCCCGTCTAGGTGGTCGCTCTCGTGCTGGATGCAGCGCGACAGCAGCGCCGTCCCCTCCACCGTCACCGGATCGCCGTGCATGTTCTGGCCGTGCGCGACCACGTGCTCGCGGCGCCGGCAATCAAAGGTCAGCCCGGGCAGGGAAAGGCAGCCCTCCGGTCCGTCCTGGTCTTCCTCGGACGGGAAGTGGAGCACCGGATTGACCAGGTGGCCGCACTGGTCCTCGTCGATGTGGTAGGTGAACACGCGCAGCCCGACGCCGATCTGCGGTGCCGCCAGCCCGCTGCCCGGGGCGTCGAGCATCGTCTCGGTCAGGTCGGCGACCAAGCCGCGCAACTGCTTGTCGAAGTCGGTGACAATCTCCGCCGCAGTGCGCAACACCGGATCACCAAACAGTCGGATGGGTTGCACGGTCACCCCCTTAGTTTACGGGTTTTCCGAGCTTCTCAGCCCCGCCCGGCCGATCAGGAAATCAGCCACGGATCCAGTTGGACCCGAACCGGATCGGCGGCCTTGCGGGCGGAACGGCTCGCGGCCCCGGCTTTTAACGCGGCGGCGAGCGCCACGCCCTGCTCTCGGGGCACGCGAAGCAACGCCCGCTCCGTGGGGCCACTGCCACCGGCCATCGCGCCACTGCCGCCACCCGTAGCGCCACTGCCGCCGGCCATCGCGCCGCTGCCACCCATCGGGCCGCCACCGCCCATCGGGCCGCCACCGCCCATCGGGCCGCCACCGCCCATCGGGCCACTGCCGCCAGCCGCGGCGCCACGACCCGCAACGCCGCCCCCGCCCGCGCGTCCGCCACCCACTGCGCCCGCGCCGCCACGAGCCGCGTCCCGCCCGGCCGGGCCGTCGGTTTCCACCGGCACCGAGCCCAGCAGCTGCGCGCTCGGCGGCAGCGGCGCAGCGGCGACCAAGTCGGCGATCGCGTCCGGCACCCCGGTCAACGACGCCATCCGCACTGCGGGCGGGAAGCCGAGCTCGGCCCGCTCGGCCAGCTCCCGGGCCGCGAAGCCCCCCGCGTCCCAGCGGATCAGCGCCTGCACCGCGCCCACCCCAGCGTCCGCGCCGACCACCACCAGCCCCCCCGGGCGCACCAGCGCGGTCGCGTTCATCCACCGGCGCAGCGTCTCCTCGCCGGCGCGCAGGTCGGCGCGGGCCAGCAGCGCCCAACCGTCCAACAGCAACGCCGCGCCGTAGCCGCCGTCCACCGCCGGCTCGGCGCCCGGAGTCGCCACCACGATCGCCGGCCCGGCCGGCACCGACGCGAGCACCGCGCCCGCGCCCGAGGCGCGCACCAGCGTGCCAGGGAACGCCCGCCCGAGCTCCTCCGCGGTGCGCGCGGCGCCCACCACCGACGCGCGCATCCGACGCCCGCCGCAGGACGGGCACGCCCAGTCGCCGGCCGGGCGTCCGCACCAGCGGCACCCCGGCACGGCCAGCCCGGACCCGGCGGCGAGCGGTCCGCCGCAGGCTCGGCAGCGGGCCGGGACACGGTCCCGCGCGCAGGCCAGTGACGGCGCGTAGCCCCGGCGCGGCACCTGCACCAGCACCGGCCGGCCGGCGGCGAGCGACTCCCGGGTGGCGCGCACGGCGAGGCTGGGCAGCCGCGCCGCCCGCGCCGCCGGGTCGCGCGCCACCTCGACATCGTCGCCGACGGCGGTGATCAGCGGCGTGGCGGCGCGCACCGCGGCTCGGGCCGCGACCAGCTCATGCGCCCACCCGGACTGGACCAGCAGTTGGCCCTCGGCGGTGCGCGCGTGGCCGCCGACCAACAGCGCCGCCCCGGTGTGCGCCGAGCGCAGCGCGAGCACGTCGCGCGCGTGCGGGTACGGCGCGCGCGGCTCCTCATAAAGGTCGTCGCCGTCGTCCCAGATCGCCACCAGACCGAGCTCGACGACCGGGGCGAATGCCGCCGCCCGGGTGCCGAGCACCGCCCGGACCGCCCCCCGCCGGACCGCGAGCCAGCGCCGGTAACGCTCCGCCGGCCCCAGCTCCGCCGACAAGGCGACGTGCCGGCCCTCGCCCAGCGCGGCCCGGGTCGCGGCGTCCAACCGGCCCAGATCGCGCGCGTCCGGCACCAGCGCCAGCGCCCCCCGACCCGCCGCCAGCGCCGCTTGGATCGCCTCGGCGCACCGAGCCGGCCAGTCCTCCCCCGGCAGCGCGGACCACACCGCGCGCGCCGGCTTGCCGTCAGCCACCGCCGCGAGGAACGCCCGGCCAGCCCGGTACGCCGCCCAGCCGGCCGGATCGGGCACCGGCGGGGGCGGGGGGGCGTCGCCGCGAGAGATTTCAGCCGCGCTGCCGGCCGGGTCCCCACCCCAGCCGTCCGGCCCCCCGACGGCGTCGCCGCCGGAGCTGCTAGTTGGGTCCCCGCGCGCCGGCTCCGCCGCGCCCCGCCCAAGTTCCGCCGCGCCCCGCCCGAGTTCCGCCGCGCCCCGCCCGAGTTCCGCCGCGCCCCGCCCGAGTTCCGCCGCGCCGCGCGCCGGCTCCGCCTCGACGCGCGCGTGCCGCGCCGGCACCCCGAGCCGGACCACGTCGACGAAGCTTCCCGCCCAGCGGTCCGCCACGGCCCGAAACAGCCGGGTCGTCGCCGCAGTGAGCACTGGCTCGGAGCCCACTGCCCGCTCCACCCAGGCCAGCGTGCCCACATGCTCGCTGACCGACTCACGGGACAGCACGTAGCCGTCCACCAGCCGGCCCGCGAAGCGCACCCGCACCCGGCTCCCGGCGCGCACCGAATCATCAAGCTCCGACGGCACCAGGTAGTCGAACGGGTGGTCCAGGTGGGGCAGCGGCACGTCCACCATCAGCCGAGCCACCGGGGCACGCGCCGCCGGCTCGCGGCCCGCGCGACGGCGCTTCCCAGTCATGGCACCGTCCTACCAGGCGCCACCGACAATCTCCACCTCACCACCTCACCACCTCGCCCACGCGTGGCAACCCAGCGCGGCACGGGCCGGCGGGGTAGCTGACCCATGCGCCCTCGGAGCGACGCTGGCGGATCACCAGCTCCCAGCCGCAGCGCGGGTGGCACGGCGCGGACCGAACGACGGGGCGGTGGGCCAGGTCATGATCAGCTCGTCGGCGGCTTCGGCCGCGGTCGCGAGCTCGCCGGCAGGCCGGTCGTCCCCGATGCGCGGGGGGTGGGGCGTGGCCGTTGAGGAACTCGTCACGGTCTCGAGCGCCCTGACGAGGAGGGTCGGCGACCCGACGTTGGCGGTCGCCACCCGAACGGCCCCAGCAACGATCCCGATATCGCCGCCTCACTTGTAATGCCTTGCTATCGTTTGTGCCCGATCCGCGTCACGTACCAGCAACGATCCCGATGTCGCCGGCTCATTCGTGACAGCACGGCGGAGTTTCTTATCCGCCCTGCGGGGAAGGTCCGGACGGGTCCGGTCACCTGAGACCGACGACGATCTCGAGCGATCTCGCCAACCACTTGGCGACACGTCAGCAAGTGGCGGACGCGCGGTGCGCCGGTGCCTTGACACTGCTCGGCCAACGCCGACGAATTCGCGCGGCCAACGTCCACGACTTGGTGCGACCAGCGTCCACGGCATACTCTGCCCAACGTCCACGCCAGACCTCGTCCATCGTCCTGGGTGAGATAGCCTGGAGGGGTGTCAGAAACGCTTGCCGCTGCCGGCCCCGGTTTGCTTCCCCGACATGCGGAACAGCTCGTCGAGGATGCCGCTGCGGACACCCGGGTCGTTCTGCTCAACGGTGCCCGCCAGGCCGGCAAGAGCACACTGGCACGGCAGGTCGCCCGCCGCCACGGGGCCGTCTGGCAGAGCTTCGACAATCCGCGAACGCTCTCGGCCGCGCGCTTCGACCCGTTGGACGTCGTGCGATCTGACCACATGATCGTCATCGATGAGGTGCAGCGCTTCCCCGACATCCTCTTGCCGATCAAACTCCGAGTCGATGAGGCGCCCCGACCCGGCTCGTTCTTGCTGACCGGGTCGGCGCATGTGATGGGTTTGCGGTCGGTTCCGGACACGCTGCCGGGTCGGGTGGAGACCATCGAGCTGTGGCCGTTTTCGCAGGGAGAAATCGATCGGGCCCCAGACCGCTTCATTGACGCTGCTTTCACCGACCCCCAAGGCTTGCGCTGCTCATCCGACCTGGCCAAGCCCGACTACGCGCGGCGACTCGCGCGCGGCGGTCTCCCCGAAGCGGTCAGGCGATCGGGGCGCAGACGGTCGACATTCTTGCGCAACTATGTGGCTGATCTGATAAATCGGGAGATCACCCAGATTGCCGAGATTCAGCGTGGCCCAGAGTTTCGCGCCATAATTGCGCTGCTCGCCGCGCAGACCGGCGGCTTGTTAGTGCCGGCAAATCTGGCCACGGCCACTGGCCTATCGAAGACGACAGTTTCCAAGTACCTCGCCGTCATGCATGAAGTCTTTCTCACCAAGCTCATCCCAGCCTGGACGCATGGGCGGAGCTCCCGCACCACCAAGACTCCGAAATCAGCTTTTGTTGATTCCGGGATAGCCGCCCGAATCCTCGGCTACGATGCGCAGTCGTTGTTACGGCCCGACGCCCCGTTTGGCCCGTTGCTGGAAGGCTTCGTGACAATGGAGTTGGCCCGACAGGCGACCTGGTCGGCAACGGAAGTGCAACTGTTCCACTACTGCACAAAAGATAAGCAAGAAGTCGACCTGGTGATCGAAGACATGCGCGGACAGGTCATCGCCATCGAAGTGAAAGCGTCATCGACGGTGCGCGGCGAGGACTTCAAAGGGCTGCGACATCTGGCCGAACGTTTGGGCGATGACTTTTTGCTCGGCGCGGTGCTGTACACCGGCCCGGACACGCTCAGCTTCGGTGATCGGTTCCGGGCGATGCCCGTTTCCGCCATTTGGCAGTCTGGGCCTTGAAGTGACGCGACGCTCGCGCCAGCGCCGCCGGTCGCGCGGCCTTGTCGGCGCACCCCGAAGCGCTTGGACGGAAGCACCAATGCGTCGGCTCACCGAATTCCCCAGCACGCGGCCGGGCGCTCTCGGAGCCGGTCAGGAATGCGCCAGCTCGGCCAGCCGCGCCGCCTTGTCGGTGCGCTCCCAAGTGAAATCGGGCAGCTCGCGGCCGAAGTGGCCGTACGCGGCGGTCTGGGTGTAGATCGGCCGCTTGAGGTCCAGGTCGCGCACGATCGCCGCCGGGCGCAGGTCGAAGCAGGCCCGCACCGCGTCCGAGATCTTCTCCGGGGCGACCGTCTCGGTGCCGAAAGTGTCGATGTGCAGCGCCACCGGCTCGGCCTTGCCGATCGCGTAGGCGACCTCCACCTCGACCTTGCGGGCCAGCTTGGCGGCCACCAGGTTCTTGGCGATCCAGCGCAGCGCGTAGGCCGCCGACCGATCCACCTTGGACGGGTCCTTGCCGGAGAACGCCCCGCCGCCGTGTCGGGCGTAGCCGCCGTAGGTGTCCACGATCAGCTTGCGACCGGTCATCCCGGTGTCGCCCATCGGCCCGCCGATCTCGAACCGTCCGGTCGGGTTCACCAACAGCTGGTAGCCGTCGGTGTCGATGTCCAGCCCGGCGATGACCGGGGCGACGACATGCTCGGCCACATCGGGCTTGAGCAGGGTGTCCAAGTCGATGTCCACCGCGTGCTGGCTGGACACCACCACGGTGTCGAGCCGGACCGGCCGGCCGTCGGCGTACTCGATGGTGACCATCGTCTTGCCGTCCGGGCGCAGATACGGGATGGTGCCGTTCTTGCGCATCGTGGCGAGCTGGAACGCCAGTCGGTGCGCCAGCGCGATGGGCAGCGGCATCAGCTCGGGGGTCTCGTCGCAGGCGAACCCGAACATCATCCCCTGGTCGCCGGCGCCCTGCCGCTCCAGCGGGTCCTCCGCGTCGCCGCCGGTGCGCGCCTCGTAGGCCAGGTCCACGCCGCGGGCGATGTCTGGCGACTGGGAGTCGATGGCCAGGTTGACCCCGCACGACGCGCCGTCGAAGCCTTTGCGCGACGAGTCGTAGCCGATCTCCAGGATCCGCTCGCGGACGATGGTCGGGATGTCGACGTAGGCCTCGGTGGTCACCTCCCCGGCGACGTGCACCTGGCCGGTGGTGATCATCGTCTCGATGGCGACGCGGCTGTCCGGGTCGGCGGCGATCAGCGCGTCGAGAATCGAATCGCCAATCTGGTCGGCGATCTTGTCCGGATGCCCTTCGGTGACTGACTCGGCGGTGATAAGGCGGCGGCTCACTTCGGGCTCCAACCATTGGGTGACGGAACTTGCCGACTGAGTGTATCGGCGATTCGCCACGCTCGCGCGGCCGATCCGTGCCAAGGTGATCGGTTGGCGGGCGCCGGGAGCGCGTCGCCGACGACGGGATGGGCAGTCCAAGGGACGGGAGCACGGGCCAATGAATGGGCGTCGCAACTGGCTGGTTCGGATCGGCGCGGTCCCTGGCGCCCTCGCGTTGCTCGCCACCGCGCTGGTCGGGTGCGCGCCGGCGCGTTCGGCCCACGGCGCCAACACCCGCGCCCCGGTGGGAGGGGGCACCGCAACGGCGCAGGGCGCCCCGGCGGCGCACGGCGGCGCAGCGGGCTCCGCGTCGGCGCGCGCCTCAGCCAGCACGGGGACGACCCGGGCGGCCACGCGAACCCCCACCGCGTCGCGCCGGACCACCAAGCCCTCGTTCCCCACCGCGTCGCGCCCATCGGCATCGTCGGCGCTGGCCGCGCTCGACCGGCTGACCGTCGCGCCCTCCGCGCCGCTCGCCGGGTACAGCCGGGCCGCGTTCGGCTCGGCGTGGACGGACAACAACAACTC
>WQZC01000104.1 GCA_009780925.1 Actinomycetes bacterium
CCATCATGTTGCGGGTCTGCGGGGTGAGCCGGGCGTGCAGCGACACCAGGTGGGAGCGCCGCAGCAACTCGTCGAGTTCGACCAGCTCGACGCCTTCATCGGCCTGGGTCACAAACGGGTCGTGCACCAGCACGGTGAAGCCGAGGTCGCGCGCGCGGCGGGCCACCTCCTTGCCCACCAAGCCGTAGCCGACCAGGCCGAGGGTCGTGCTGGGCGCCTCGGTGCCGAAGTACTCGCGCCCATCGAACACCGACTCCCCTTGGGGTTTGCCCCCGGCCAACTCACGGCTGGAGATGGGAATGCCCCGGATCTGCATCAACGCGAAGGCGATGGTCAGTTCCGCGACCGCCGCCGCATTCTTGCCCGGCGCGTTGCACACCGGGATGCCGCGCTGCGTCGCGGCGGCGATGTCTACATTGACCGGGCCACCGCGAACACAGCACACCAACTCCAGGCCAGGCACGGACAGGGTTTCCTCGCTCACCGGGGCACCGTGGACGACGAGCACCTGGTGGCCCTGGGTCTCGCGGGTCACGTCCGCCGGGTCCCCGGCGTACTCCCGCAGCCGGGTCTCGGACTCGGTGCGCGTCGCGGGCACCGCAGTGGTCTCGATCTGGAAATAGGAGACGGCTACCCGCGGCTCCAGCGGCGTGAACTCGTCGCGGAAGTCGGCTGCGGTGAAGTACGGGTCGCCGACGACGAGCACCCGCGGTTGGTCAGAAGTCATGCTCAGGCACCTCCATGGTTCGGGTCACCGCTCGCGGCGGCGAGTTGGGCCAGCATTTTGGCCAGGTTGCCGGCCGGGTCCTTGCCGTCGTAGATCGCGCTGCCGCTGACGATGACGTCCAGCCCCCAGCCCGCCATCTGCGCGGCGTTGGCCAGCGTGACGCCGCCGTCGACGCCGACCAGCACCTGCTGGCCCAGGGCCGCGGCCAGTTCCCGGACCGCATCCACCCGGCGGCGCGTGTTCGCCGCGGGACGCTGCCCGCCCCAGCCGGGGTTGACCGCCAGCACCAAGACGAAATCGGTCAGTTCGAGGACCGGTTCGAGCAGCTCCACCGGCGAGCCGGGGTTCAACCCGACGCCGCGAATGAGCTGGCGGTCCTCCGGCTGCTCGGCGCGCAGCGCGGTCAGCTCTTGCAGCGTTCGGTGCAGGTGTTTGGTCGCCTCGGCGTGCACCGTGACCACGCGGGGCCCAGCGGCGACAACCTCGGGGAGGATCTGGCGCGGCTCTTGCACCATCAGGTGGGCGTCGGCCGGCACCCCACACGCGGCCACCGCCTTGATGATCGGAGCGCCGAACGTCAGCGTCGGACAGAACTGGCCGTCCATGACGTCGATATGCGCCCAGCAGTCGGTTCCATGCAAAACTTCCAGCTGTGCCGCCAGCCGGGTCAGATCCGCGGTCAAGACACCAGCGCTGAGCCTGGTGTGCCCCCCCGCCGGCGTCCCGTCCAGGGTGTCAGCTCGGGTCATCTCGTAACTCATCTCCTGGTCGTATGCTCACGTGCCGCGCGAATGCGCAGCCGCTCCAACAGTATTGCGGCACCCGACGGAAAACACAAGTGCCCGGCGCGGCACCCCGGGGAGCACCGCCCGCCCGGCCGGGAAGGGGGGCCGCGCCAGCCTGCGGAGAAACAGGGATCGTCTGGATGCCGGGCGTCCCGTCAGGGGGCCGCGCACCGGCCCCGCCGCGCGGGCGGCGCGCCGCCGGCCCGCCGCCCGAAGCCGCCGCCGCCGGGGCCGCCACGCAGACACTTCGACAGATCATGCGCGCAGGCTATTGACACTCGCTCACGGCCGGTGGTAGACATGTCTGGTCCGTTTTCAGCGTTGATGGTGGACTGTCGTATCTCCCCAACCCTAGGAGCCGAGCGAATGGACCGAGAAGTAGAGCGCCAGACCGAAGAACTGACGCAAGCGTATGCGACCGGGCGATTGAGCCGCCGTTCCTTTGTGTTCGGGCTGCTCGGACTCGGGATCAGCATCCCGCTCGCGGGCGAGCTGCTGGCCGCCTGCTCATCGAGCGGCAGCCCCACGACCAGCGGCACCGGGGGCGGCGGCAGCAGCGGCGGCGCGGTGGCCGGTGGGAAGAAGCAGACGGTCCGTTTCCTGATCGGCCCCTGGACTGACAACGAGGTCAAGTACCAGCAGGTCATCGCGGCCGGCTACACCGCGAAGAACCCGAACATCAAGTTCACCTTCCAGCTGTACGACTGGTCGACCGGCGACGCCGCGATGGACACGTCGTTGGCGCAGGGCGCGCACGACATCTACTACTTCGGCGAGGGCGGCTACGCCGGTCGGGCGGCGCAGAAGAACGGCTTCGCCGATCTGGCCAGTTATGTCAACGACCCGTCCTGGGCCGCCGAGAAGGCGAAGTACCTCTACTGGGACCGGATCAACAGCTACGGCCCGAAGATCATGGGCCTGCCGATCTGCGGGCACTTCGAGGACGCGCTGTTCACCAACATGGACATGGTCAAGGCCGCCGGCTTCGACGAGACCTTCGTCGACAGCTGGGACACCTTCCTCGAGTGCGTGACCAAGATGACCAAGGACCGCGTGTACGGCCTGGGCATCGGCATCCAGGAGAGCGGCTTCGGCGAGTGGTACCAGCGGCTGCGCTCGGCTGGCGGGAGCTACCTGACTGAGGATCTGAGCGCCCCCAACGTCAACACGCAGGCCGTGGTGGACGAGACCCAGAAGTGGGTCGACATCTTCAAGCAGGGCATCGCGCCGCCGCAGGGCACATTCGACTACAACACCGCGCCGGACGCGTTCTCCGGCGGCCGGATGGCCATCTACTCCTCCGACCTGACCATCGCCGCGACGCTGCAGGGCAGCTCGAAGCCACCGAGCTTCACCTGGTCGATCCTGCCGTTCCCGCCTGGCGCCAGCTCTCGCGCCATGTTCAACGACCTCGGCTTCTACGCGATGAGCACCAAGATGGACCAGGATCTCGGCTGGGACGTGCTCTGCTGGTGGACCGGCGGGCAAGAAGCGGCCTACTGGGCCGATCTGTCCGGCACCTACCCGGCGCGCGAGGACGCGGTCGACATGGGGTACGGCAAGAACTCGGCCAAGCAGCTCGAGGACGCCTTCGACACGTTGACCAAGTACGGCGTCGGCTGTGAACCGTTCACCGCGTTCGACACGGTGGAGTCGCAGGCCGAGGCGCAGATCGCCGACGCCTACGGCGGCAAGATCTCCGCCGCCACCGCAGTGGCCAACGTCGAGAAGATCGTGAACCACGAGGTGTTTGGCAAGTAGAACCAGGCATCTCGCCTGCGCCGAGCGACCGCGGTCCTTCCGCCTGGGCTCGGCGCAGGCGAGATGTTCTCCAGTGTGTTTTTGGAACGGAGCCCGAACGTTGACCACTGGCGATATCAGTTTGGCTGGACCGGCGACGGCTGTGCCGCCTCCGCAATCGCGAATGCGCTACACCCGAGCCCAGCACCGGCGGATGGCCCTCGCGGGACGCCTGCGCGCCGAAGGAATCGGCTGGGCGTTCATGATCCCGATGTTCTTCTTCTTCGTGCTATTCATGATCATCCCGGTCATCCTGGTGTTCTGGTGGAGCCTGCGACAAGGTGGCTTGGTGACCGGTTCGCACTTCATCGGGTTCCACAACTTCGCCACCCTCACGGGGCAGCCCGCGGCGCCCACCGCGCTCGGGAACACGTTCAAATTCGCGCTCATGTCGATCCCGACCACGCTGGTGCTGGCTTTCTTCGTCGGGTCACTGCTCTCCCGGGTCAACCGCGGCGGGGCCGTGTATCGATTCCTGATCTACTTCCCGGCGTTGGTGCCCGGCGTCATCGCGGCCCTCATCTGGGTCTTCCTCAGCAACGTCGATTTCGGCCTGTTCAACAACGTGCTAGGGATCTTCGGCATCGCGCCCAAGGTCTGGCTGGGCCAGAACCTGGCGCTGCCGGTGCTCGCCGGCACGGATGTGTGGATCAACACCGGTTTCTGGGCGATCTTCTTCCTCTCCGCCATCATCGGCTTGCCGCCAGAGCTATACGAGGCGGCCGAGGTCGACGGCGCCAACGCCCGCCAGCGGCTGCTCCGAATCACGTTGCCACAGCTGCGCCGAATGGTGCTGTTCGCGGTGGTCGTCGCGACGATCTGGGGCATGCAGTGCTTCGACACATCGTTCGTGTTGACCAGCGGTGGTCCCGGGACGTCGACGCTGACCGCGGTGTACGTGGTGTACAACTACATTTTCGGGTCCACCGACAAGGTGGGATACGGCGCCGCGGTCTCGGTGGTGCTGTTGCTGGTCATCTTCGTGCTGACCGCCATCCAGTTGCGAGCGCTACGCGGTCGCCGTGGAGGAGATTAACGTGACCACCGATGTCGCGCAACCGGACGTCCGCCGGGCGAAAAAGAAGTCGGACGACGAGTTCACCCGCAAGCCCGAGGAATGGCAGCGGCGCTCGCGCGGCTGGGTGCCGACCAGCCTGACGCATTTCGCGCTGATCGTCATCAGCATCATCATGGTGTCGCCGTTCTTCTACGTGATCGCGGCGTCCTTGAAGGACTCGGGTTCCCTGTTCGCATATCCGCCGAAGTGGGTGGAGTTGCCCCCTTACTGGGGCAACTACAGCCAGCTGCTCTTCCACAGCAACTTCCTGCGGTGGATGTTGAACACGGCGTTTGTGACCTTGGCGGTGACCGGGCTGAAAGTCGTGCTCGACTCGATGGCGGGGTTCGCCCTGGCCAAGCTCTCCTTCACCGGAAGAAAAGTCGTCTTCATCTTGTTGATCGCCCTGCTGATGGTGCCGTTCGCGGTGCTGCTCATCCCGCTGTGGACGGTCTGCCAGAGCCTCGGCATCCTCAACACCTACTGGGCGCTGATCCTGCCCCCGCTGGCCAATCCGCTCGGCCCGTTCTTGATGCGGCAGATCATTCTCGGGTTGCCAACCGACTTGGAGAACGCGGCCCGGCTCGAGGGCCTGTCTGAGTTCGGGATCTACCGCCGGATCATCATGCCCCTGATCAAACCCGGGCTCGTGGTGCTGGCGATCGTCATCTTCACCGGGCAATGGGTCAGCTTCCTATGGCCGTTGGTGGCGGTGCAGAGCGACCACCTCCAGCTGCTGACCGTCGGCGTGGCCAGCATGCGCGCCAAGGGCGCGGTCAACTATGGGCTGTGGTCCGCCGCCGGGGTCATGTCGCTGGTGCCTCTGGCAATCTTCTTCTTCGTTCTGCAGAAACAATTCCTTGGTCGCAGCATGGCAGGAGCGCTGAAATGACTGAATCCCCCTCGCTGACAGGGTCCGCCCCATCAGCGGGTCTGACCCTGTCCAGCGAAGCGCTGTCGATGGAACTGATCGAGGTGACCAAGAAGTACGACGACGCGGTGGCCGTCAACACCGTGGACCTGACCGTCGACGCAGGACAGTTCATCGCGCTGCTCGGGCCGTCCGGGTGCGGCAAGAGCACCCTGCTGCGGTTGATCTCCGGGCTGGAGACGGTGACCTCCGGGGAGATCTATCTGGGCGGGAAGCTGGCCAACTACGTCCGGCCCAAGAACCGCGACGTCGCGATGGTGTTCCAGAACTACGCGCTCTACCCGCACATGACGATTGAGAAGAACCTCGGCTTCCCGTTGTCGATCGAGCACCGCAAGCGGTCCGAAATCGCGCGTCGGGTGCGCGAGGTCGCGTCATTCGTCGAACTCGAAGCGCACCTGAAGAAGTATCCCGACCAGCTCTCCGGCGGTCAGCGCCAGCGCGTGGCGCTCGGCCGGGCCATCATCCGTGAGCCCGGCGCGTTCCTGATGGACGAGCCGCTGTCCAATCTTGACGCGCTGCTGCGCGTGCAGATGCGCACCGAGCTGCTCCAGCTGCACCGCCGGCTCGGCCGCACCACCCTGTATGTGACCCACGACCAGACCGAGGCCATGACCATGGCGGACAAAGTCGTGGTGCTGCGCCTGGGCGTCGTGCAGCAGATCGGCTCGCCGGACGAGCTGTACAACGAACCCGCGAACACCTTTGTCGCGACCTTCGTCGGGGCGCCGCCGATGAACCTGTTCGAGGGCGTGCTGGGCCGACACGACGGCAAAGTGGCATTCGAGACGCCGGGCCTCGCGGCGCTGAATCCAGCGTTGCCGGAGCACACGCCCACTGGCGAGGTGACCGTTGGCATCCGACCAGAGGACATCGTGCTGTGCGGCGCGGGCGACCCGGGGGCGATCTCCGGTCGGGTCGAGCTGCAGGAGACCGTCGGCCCGGACTCGTATCTGACGCTCAACTTCGGTGACGAGTGCACGGTGACCGTGCGGGTGCCGGCCGGGGACCGAGTCGCCGAAGGCAAGACCGCGCAGGTGCGTTTCCGGTCCGGCCGGGTGCGCTTCTTCGGCACCGACGGCAAAGCGCTCACTCGCTGAGCCTCGAACCGTCCACCGGTGCGGGGTCGATCCACCGAACCGTTCCTAGCCAACCACCACACTACCGAAAGAGGGATCCCTGTGTGGTCGCAAACCGACCCGCCCGCGCCGGCTCCGATCCATTTCCCGCTGGTGGTGTCAGCGGATCGGCGTCGGCTGGTGGACCAAGACGGCAAACCGCTGCTCATCCAGGGCGATGCCGCCTGGGGCCTGATCGCCAACACCACCCTGCAAGAAGCCCAGCACTACCTCGATGACCGCAAGGCCAAGGGCTTCAGCGCGGTCATCATCAGCCTCATCGAGTACCTGTTCTGCCAAGATCCGCCGCGCAACCGCTATGGCGCGGAGCCGTTCACCACCCCCGGTGACTTCAGCACCCCCAACGACGAGTACATGCGCCACGCCGAGCAGGTGCTGCAAATGACGGCGGACCGGAACCTGCTCGTCTTCTTGACCCCGGCCTACCTTGGCTATCCGGACCACCCGAGCTACCCGGGCTATCACGGACAACCGGAGGGTTGGTACTCCGAGGTGCTGGCCTCCGGGGTGGACAAGTGCCGCAAATACGGTGACTACCTCGCCCAGCGCTTCGGCCGGTTCGACAACTTGATCTGGCAGCTCGGCGGCGACCGCAACCCCGGGAAAGCCACCCCGATGCTCACCGCGATGGCCGAAGGCCTGCGCGCTGGCAGGGTCAAGAACCTGTTCACCGCGCACGTGCTGCCGGAATGCTCGCCGCTGGACCAACCCGGCATGGACTGGGTGGACATCAACCTCACCTACACCTATCAGATCGTGCACTGGAAGCTCCACGACGACTACAAGCGCGACCCGGTGTACCCGACATTGCTCGTGGAGTCGAGCTACGAGGGCGAGCACAACTCTTCTGAACTGCAGATCCGACGGCAGGCCTACTGGTCCGTGCTGTGCGGCGGAAACGGGCACTTTCTCGGCAACGCGCCGATCTGGTTGTTCGACCCGGGCTGGCAAGCCGCGCTGGACCTACCGGGTTCGCGAGCCATGGCGCATTTCGGGGAGTTCTTCCGCGCCCTGCCCTGGGCCGAGCTGGTCCCCGACCTGGACCGGTCGATCGCCGTCGCCGGGCTCGGCGAGGCGCGTGGGCTGGACCGGGTCACCACGGCGGCCACCCCGGACGGCGCGCTGGCAGTCAGCTACCTGCCGGCCAAACGGGAGCTGCGGATCAACAGCGAGCGGCTGCGCGGCCCGGTGATCGAGGTCAGTTGGTTCGAACCAGCGACCGGGCGGGTGCTGATCGACCAGCCAATCCGGCCGGGGGGCTTGATCTGGCTGAGCCCGCCCTTCGAGGAGGACTGTGTCCTCACGCTGCGCAGCGAGCCAATCGCGACAGCCGCGCAGTGAGCCAATCGCGCCCACCCCGGGACCGATCACGTCCCGCCACCACCGGCTCACCAACACCCCGGCTCATCCCGACGAAAGAAGGACCACTGTGCTGTCGCGCCCCGGCCAGGCCGAATCTCACCCGATCCGATTCCCGCTCGCCGTGTCGCCCGACCGCCGGCGCATCGTGGGCGCCGACGGCGAACCGGTGCTCATCCAGGGCGACGCCGCGTGGTCGCTGATCGCGAACACGACCTTCGACGAGGCCCGCGAGTACCTCGACGACCGCGAATCGAAAGGCTTCAGCGCGGTCATCGTCAGCCTCATCGAATACCTCTTCGCCAAGAACCCGCCGCGAAACCTGGCCGGGGTCGAGCCGTTCACCACGCCGGGCGATTTCCGCACCCCGAACGAGGAGTACATGCGGCACGCCGAGCGAGTCCTGCAGTTGGCGGCGGACCGGAACCTGATCGTCTTCCTGACGCCGGCGTACCTCGGTTACCCGAACGCGAACTTCCCCGGATACCACGGCCAGTCCGAGGGCTGGTACGAGGAGGTGCTGGCCAACGGGGTGGCCGGCTGCCGGGCTTGGGGGGACTACCTCGCGCAACGTTTCGGCCGGTTCGACAACGTGATCTGGCAGCTCGGCGGCGATCGCAACCCGGGCGCGGCGACTGACGGACTCACCGCGATGGCGGCCGGGCTGCGCGCCGGCGGCGTGACGAACCTGTTCACCTCGCACGTGTTCCCGGAATGCTCGCCGCTGGATCAGCCCGGCCTGGAATGGGTGGACATCAACCTGACCTACACCTACAACATCGTGCACCGCCAGCTCATCGCTGACTGGCGGCGCGACCCGGTGTTCCCCACCCTGCTCATCGAGTCGAGCTACGAGGGCGAGCACGACGCCTCGGAGCTGCAGATCCGGCGGCAGGCCTACTGGTCGGTGCTGTGCGGCGGCAACGGGCACTGCATGGGCAACAAACCGTTGTGGCTGTTCGGCACCGGCTGGCAGGAGGCGATGAACCGGCAGGCGTCCTGGGACATGGCGCGGTTCGGACAGTTTTTCCGCGCCCTGCCCTGGGCCGAGCTTGTCCCGGACATCGACGCGAAGGTAGCGGTCGCCGGACTGGGCGAGGAGCGCGGTCTGGACCGGGTCACCGCGGCGGCCACCCCCGACGGCGGGTTGGCGGTGGCCTACCTTCCGGTCAAACGAGCGCTCACGATCAACCCCGCGGCGCTGCGCGGCCCGTCCGTCGCGGTCAGCTGGTACGAGCCGGC
>WQZC01000105.1 GCA_009780925.1 Actinomycetes bacterium
ACGCCGGTCATTCGCGACCTCGGAATCATCAAAGACAACCCGGTCGTCAACAGCAGCTCTGTCATCAATAGCCTCCATAACCGAAACCTAGCCGCCGGGCACGACAATTTCTGTCCCGTCAAAGAATACCCCCGCGAAGGGTGAACCTAACAATTGCTCTCTGTACGGCACACCCACAACCAGGCCAGAGCCGAAACCCATTAACCGCGCGAAACAGCGCACACACCAAGAACACCCGCAAGTGTGTCGTGTGCCCCGGTCCCAGGCCGGCGGCTGGGGTCAGCCTGTCGCCAGCTCAGGCGAGCGCGATCAGGTCGGCCAGGTCCTCGCTCCAGTTGTCCTCCACCCCGTCCGGCAGCAAAATCACCTTCTGCGGGGCGAGGGCGGCCACCGCGCCCTCGTCGTGGGTGACCAGCACGATGGCGCCGGTGAAAGTGTGCAATGCGCCGAGCACCTGCTCGCGGCTGACCGGGTCGAGGTTGTTGGTCGGCTCGTCCAACAGCAGCACGTTGGCCGCGCTGGTTACCAGCACCGCCAGCGCCAGGCGCGTCTTCTCCCCGCCGGAGAGCACCCCGGCGGGCTTTTCCACGTCGTCGCCGGAGAACAGGAACGCGCCCAGGATCTTGCGCAGTTCGCCGTCGGTGGGCGGGGCCTTGACCGGCGCGGAGCCAGCCCCGCCCGAGCCCGAGCCCGCGCCCTCGGCTCCCGCCGCGGCGACGGCCGCCGCGGCGGCGCGCATGTTCTCCAGCACGGTGCGCTCGGTGTCGAGCGTTTCGTGCTCCTGGGCGTAGTAGCCCAGCCGCAGCCCGTGGCCGGGGCGCACCTCGCCGGTGTCCGGCGGCTCCAGCCCGGCGAGCAGCCGCAACAGCGTCGTCTTGCCGGCGCCGTTGAGCCCGAGCACCACCACCCGGGCGCCCCGGTCCACCGCCAGGCCGACGTCGGTGAACACCTCCAGCGAGCCGTAGGACTTGGACAGCCGCTCGGCCATCAGCGGGGTCCGCCCGCAGTGCGCCGGGGTCGGGAACCGCAGCCGGGCCACCTTGTCGCTGGCCCGGACCTCGGCCAGGCCGGCGGCGAGCGCGGCGGCGCGGCGGTCCAGCTGGTGGGCGGCGCGCGCCTTGGTGGCTTTGGCGCGCATCTTGTCCGCCTGCGCCTTCATCGTGTCGATGCGGCGCTCGGCGTTGACCCGCTCCCGGCGCCGGCGGCGCTCGTCGGCCTCCCGCTGGGTCAGATACGCCTGCCAGCCGACGTTGTAGACGTCCAGCGCGGACCGGTTGGCGTCCAGGTACCACACCTTGTTCACCACCGTGCCCAGCAGCGCGGCGTCGTGGCTGACGACGATGAACCCGCCGGTGTGCTGGCGCAGGAAGTCGCGCAGCCAGACGATCGAGTCGGCGTCCAGGTGGTTGGTCGGCTCGTCGAGCAACAGCGTGGTCGGCCCGCCGGTGTCGCGGAACAGGATGCGGGCCAGCTCCACCCGGCGGCGTTGCCCGCCGGACAGCGTGCCCAGGCGTTGGCGCAGCACCCGGTCGGGCAGCCCGAGGTTGGCGCAGATCCGCGCCGCCTCGCTGTCGGCCGCGTACCCGCCGAGCGCGGTGAAGCGGTCCTCCAACTGGCCGTAGCGGCGCACCAGCTTATCGTCGTGCGGGGCGTTCGCCAGCTGGTCCTGGATCTCGGCGATCTCGCTGACCAGCCGGTCCAGCCCGCGCGCGGAGAGCACCCGGTCGGAGGCCAGGGTCTGCAGGTCGCCGGTGCGCGGGTCCTGGGGCAGGTAGCCGACCGCGCCGGTTCGCTGCACCGCGCCGGTGTGCGGCAGCCCCTCGCCGGCGAGCACCCGCAGCAGCGTCGTCTTGCCGGCGCCGTTGCGGCCGACCAGCCCGATCCGGTCCCCCGGTTGCACCCGCAGCGCGATGGGCTCGAGCAGGATGCGCGCGCCCGCGCGCAGCTCCAGCCCAGACGCGGTGATCACTGGCCAAAGTCTATGCCAACACGCGCAATTGACGGCGATCATCGGGCCCCAGCAACAGCCGGGGCGGCGGCCGAACGTGACGAGGCGCGCGCCGCATCGGGCGGTCAAGTCGGCCAAAGGCGGGTGGGCCACGTGCTGACGGCTGCCCAGGCGGGGCCGGAGGTGGCTCTCGCGCGGGGTGTGGTATTAGGGGTAGGGTCCGGTGATATGAGCGGGCCTAATATACATGTCGACGATGTCGCCGTGGCGGGTGCGGCCGACGCGTGCGAGTCGATAGCTCAGCGGCTACGGGACCGCGCGGCCAACCCGGCCGGCGGTGACTACGGCCCGTTGGTGCAAGACTCGGTGCAGACGGCGCTGTCGGCGGTGCGATCGGCGATGGGCCGGGACGCCGATAACGTTTCGGCATTGGGGAATGCCATCGCCAAGGCGGCCCAGGAGCTGCGCGCGGCCGACAAGCACATGGCCAAAGTCGACCGGCGGATGGCCGGCGGGGTCGGCTGAGTGGGCCGCCCCGTGACCGCGAGGGAGACACCGTGATCGTCAAGGGTGAGCCGGCGGCGTTCGCCTCGGCGCAACAGCGTCTGCTCGACTGCGTTGATGAGTTGTCGATCGCCAAGCTGCGGGAGTCCGACATCGGCTCGGAACTGCCGTCCGCGCTCACGGGCCAGGCCGGGCGGGCGCTGTCCGGGAAGATGGGCAAGCTCGTCGATCAGATCAGTCCCGCGGTGAGGAACATCCAGGACCTGTACACCGCGTTGTCTGCGTATCAGGTGCAGTTGGCAGGTTTTCAAGAGCAGGAGCGGGCGCTGCGCGCCCAGTCCGCGACCATCGGTCCCAGTGGGGTCAGTATCGAAGACGACGGGGAACTGTATCCGCCGCTCCCGGCGCTGCTGGACCGCGTCGCGCAGTCCTACCCGACGGCTGGCCTATCGGACATCAACTGCCAACGGGCGCAGCAAGAGGTCGCCCGTCGGCAAGACCAGGTCGCCACGGCCTACCGGCAGTTGGACTTCGCCGCGCAGCAGCTGGTGTATGACTACGAGCAAGCCGCCCAAGCGCTCGCGAGCAAACTGGCCATGCCCACCGCGCTGCTCGCGCCGCAATTGTCGGTTCGGGCGTTCGCCGACCTGCGGTTCGCCGCAATGGCGCTGAACGTGCTGGAAGGCCAGATACTCGGGCCGTTGCAGACGATGACCCCCGCCCAGATCGAAGCCTGGTTCAACGCTCTGCCCCCCGGCGAGGCGGCCCGGCTGGCAGCGATGTACCCACACGAACTCGGCAATCTCAACGGCGTGCCGCTCTCGGTGCGCGGGCAAGCCAACTGGCTGCTGCTCAACCAAGCCATCGCCGAGGCGAGCGCCCATGGCGGAGGAACCCAGCTGGCGCTCCTGGAGGGCATCCGTGCCCGGATGGTCGACGAGGCGGGGGCACCGGTCGCGACCTTGATCATGTTCGATCCGGACCAGGACCACTACGGCGTGCTGTGGGGTGACCCGGATGCCGCCAACATCGGCGTGTTCGTGCCCGGCGTCGGCGAAGACAACAACATTCCCAGCTGGATCACCGACGCCCAGAACATGTATGACGCCGCGGGTCGCGGCGACTCCGCAGTGATCATGTGGAAGGGCTACGCCGACCCGAAAGGCCCGACCCTGCCGGGCGTGGTGGGCCCGACCCCAGCGATCGACCCCGACGTCCTCAACGCCGCCTCCGCCAGTCGCGCGGTCGCGGGAGCGAAGGACCTCACCGCCTTTTGCCAGGACGGGCTGGGGCTGAACAGTGGGCAGTCGTTGACCCTGATCGGCCACTCCTACGGCTCACTGGTCGTCGGCGTCGCCCTAGCCGACGACGGGCTCGCCCCGAACCGGGTCGTGGTGGCCGGGTCCCCCGGGATGGGCGTCAACGACATCAAGGGACTGCACCTGAGCTCTGACCAGTTCTACGCCGAACGCGCCCCGGGCGACCCGGTGGCGAACAACCTGGGCGGGTTCGGCGCCGACCCGGCCGATCCCGGCTTCGGCGGGCACCGCCTGGCCACCAACGCCGCCGGCGACCCCTCAGTCAGCGGCCACAGCGACTACTTCAACTCCCGCACCCAATCGGTAGTGGGGATCGGGCATGTCATCAGCGGCACGGTGCAGCCGGGCGACATCCAGCACCCGAACGCCGGCGACCAAGCCGGCGCCCTTGCCCGAACCGCCAGCAGAGACACCCTCGGCCCCGGCTCCGTCTCCAGCGCCATCGCCGGAAATGTCGGAACCGGAGTGCGCGACACCGTCGACGCCGGAGTCGCCGGCGTCAAAAACGCAATAAGCACCGCCAAGGAGGGCTGGGATGTCATCACCGGCATCTTCTAGCACCGGACGCCGGATCATCGGATCCATCTCCGGCGTCATCGCGACGATGCTCTTGATGACCGGTTGCGCCACGCCCACACGCGGCGCTGGCGAGCTGCTGGAGCCAGCCACCCAACGCGTCACCGAAGCCGAACAACTCCTCACCCAGATAGCCACCGCCGTCTCCCCCGGAGCCAAACTATCCAAATACGACGACCAAGGTCGATACAGCGCGGAGCCTGACGTGTGGACCGCATGCACGGCACCTCTCAAAGGACAGGTCTACAAAGGCATAGTCAGATTCTTCGAAGCCCCTGCGGGCAGAACTGGGGCGGACCTCGCCCCCGCCCTCATGCGTCAGTTCGAGGCGCACGGCTTCCACATCAGCCACAACGGCGCGATAAACGATGTGGGCGATCACGTCGATTTCCGGGGGCAAACCCAGTCCACCGACTTCTCCCTACTCGCCTACAAGAACTCTCGACAAATACAAATTAACTTCGGCACCCAGTGCGGCAGCCCGCCACCCGGCCCAATCACGATAGACACTCCGCATTGACAAAAATGGGCACGCCACCGTCCGAAACGAGCCTGCCGCAGTCGCGGCCGCCGGGAACGACGGTTTCCGCGGGAAACACCGAAGCGCGCCCTCGCGCCACCGAGCCTGAACCACCGAACCGCCCGGCGGATCATCGGATCCCTCGCGACTGTTATTGCGACCATGCTCCTGCTGACTGGCTGCGCGATCCGCACCGACGGCGCTGGCGAGCTGCTGGAGCCAGCCACCCAAGGCGTCACCGAAGCCGAACAACTCCTCACCCAGATAGCCACCGCCGTCTCGCCCGGAGCGAAACTATCCAAATACGACGACCAGGGCCGATACATAGCGGAAGCCCAGGGGTGGGACGCCTGCACCCCACCCTCAAACGGGAAGGTGTATAGGACTGTCATCAGCGAGCCGGGACACCTAAGCGTCGATGCTGCTGCCGTTGGCCTCAACTCGAGCGCGGGCGGCAGCCACGACTCTGGGATCTAAGTCGAGCGTGGTCCGCATGACAACCACGATGTAGCGGCGGACTCAGGTCGCATCACGCAGCACGCAGCAGGATGTGGCGTAAGCAAGCGGCTCGCGCGGCCAAGAGGGCGGAGGCGCTATTGGTGGGTCACTGCCACGAGTTGAATATGTTGACGCAGACCCCGAAGGCGACGATCACCCCGGCGGCGATCGCGATCAGCAGTCCGGTGGCGATGGCGCGGGTGCGCGGGAGGGATATCAGCACCACCGCGACGGCCGGGGTGACCATCGATAGCGTCACGCCAATCCCGTGGGCCGATGCGGGGGCGATGAACAGCAGCGTCCAGATCAGCGCGCCGAGGGCCGCGCCGATGACCGCGCCGATCATGACGCCGACCGCGAACGGCGGCCCTGGGGGCCGTGGCAGCTTAGGCGCCGGTGGCGCAGGCGGATAGTTCACCGGACGCTCCTTTCTCCGGCGGCGCAGTGTCCGGCGGCGCGGCGGAGAGCCGGCCGGTGCGCGCCATCCAGATGACGCGCGCGAACAGCAGCGGCAGCGTCACCAGCAGGAACAGCTGCGGCCGGGTGAGGCCGAGCCAGGCGACCTGATTGCCGCGCACGAACTCCACGAAGAAGCGGAACAGCCCGTACGCGGCGATGTAGAGGGTGAGCGTCTCCCCGGGGGCGATGTCGCGGTGCCGCAGCCAGAACCACAGCACGAAGAAGCAGGCCAGGTGGAAAACGATCTCGTAGGCGAAGCTGGGGTGCAGCGGTACGCCGGCCGGCCCCCCGGTGTACGCTGCCGCCTTCGCGTCGAGCACGATGCCGAAGCCGGTCCCGGTCGGGGCGCCGGGTTTCTCGGTTAGCAGGCAGCCGACCCGCCCGATCGCCATCGCGAGCGCGACCGCGGGGGCGAACAGGTCGCCGGTTCGCGCCGGGTAGCGGACGATCGCCTTGGACACGTGCACGCCCGCCCACGCGCCGACCAGCGCGGAGAGGATCGAGGCGTTGCCGTGCGCGAGCTGTTGCACCAGGTTCAGGTTCTTGGTCGGGTCGAGGTGCTGCGCCCAGGTGCCCAGCCGGGCCAGCAGGGCCGCGCCCGTCAGCGCCCCGAGCACCACGTACCAGATGCGATCGTCGCGCACCCGGCGGCGGCGCTTTTCGCTCAGGAAGACCGCGACGCCGGCGATGATGCCCAGCGCCACGAACGTCGAATGGGTGTCCACCGGCGGCAGCCAGCCGACCATGTCGCGCAGGGTGGGGAACACCGGTCAGCCCAGCACTCGCGCCCAGAGCATGACCCAGAACGGGATGGCGACTGCGGCGGCCACCGCGAGGAAGGTCAGGTAGCCGAGCACCAGACGGGTGTCGCGCAGCTTGCACCGCGAGCGCATCAGGCCGGCGCCGCGCGCCTTGGCGTAGCCGATGATCGCGGTAATCGCGAACGCCAGCAGCGACAGCGGCCCGAACACGCAGGTGAGCAGCGCGACGGTGGTGAACACGCACAGCCGCAGCGGGTCGAACGGGACGGGGCTCGGGTCGCCTACCGAGTCGTCGCACAGGTTCAACTGGGACGGGTCGAGCGGCTCGGGAGCGCTCATCGGTCCGGCCCGGCCAACTCGTCCGCCCCTTTCCACCCGACCGCCGATGGCAGCCGGGTGCGGGTGAGCGGCGCCCAGGCCTGGACCGCGCAGAACGGCGCGCACTGATGGGCCCGGGTCGTCGCGTTCACCGTCGCGACGTGCGTGCAGCACTGGGTTAGGCGCTCTTCGATCATCGTGTTCACGTCCATGAAAGGTTTGATGGTGATGCGTTTGACGCGCGCGCCGAGCATCTCGCGCAACTGCTCGTGGCGGCCGGGCAGCCGGGCGGCGGCCAGCCGCGCCAACGTGCCGATGCCCAGGTCGCAGTCGGCGCAGATGTCGCCCCAGACATCGCGCATCGCCGGATGGGAGAGCGACGACTGCTCGCTGAGCAGGTCGAGCAGCGAGTCCTTCAAGGCGGCGCGCGTCTTTCGGTCCAACTGCGGGTCGGCGACGCGGTTGGCGATCAGCTCCGGTTCCAGGTCGAGCAGCGCCTTGAGCCGCTCGTGGCCGATCAGTCCGACCAGCGAGCGCCACGCCCCGGAGTCGTCCTTGAGCAGATAGCCGACCGAGCAGCAGTGCGGGTGGCTGCACGGCAACGCGGTCAGGTCCCGCCAGCTCACCGCGCCGTCGGTCTGCGCGGCCAGCCGGGCGAGCACCCCGGTGTGGGTGAGCCGGCGGTTTGGGTCGATGCCGGTCGAGCGGCCGGAGCCGAACACCGGCTGGATGGCCACCCCGCCGACGAACGGGGTGTCCAGCGCGCGCCGGATGACCGCGCCGATCTGGTCGTCGTTGACCCCGAGCGCGGCGGTCATGGTCAGCGTGGTGAACACCCCCGCCGCCGAGAGCCGTTCCAGCGCGCGCTGTTTGAACCGCCGCAGGTCGCCGCCGCGATGGTGCTCGGACGACTCCTTGGACTCGCCGTCGTATTGCAGATACAACTCGACGCGCTGCCGATGCTTCTTCAGCGTTTCGAGGAACGCGTCGTCGGAGGCGACGCGCAACCCGTTGGTGTTGATCAGGATCCGCACGATCGGCCGGGCCAGCAGATGGTCTAGCAACTGTTCCAACCACGGGTAGAGGGTCGGCTCCCCACCGGAGAGCATCAGCACGTCCAGGCGGCCGTTCTCCCGCGCCAGGCGCGCGTCGACGGAGGCGAGCACTGCGGCGAGCGGGGCGAACGCGCCGGCCGTCGGGCCGGACTCGGTGAAGCAGGTGGGGCAGCACAGGTTGCAGCGGTCGGTGAGGTCTTCCAACAGGATGCAGGTGTGCTGGGTGTGCATCGCGGGCAGGCCGTCGGCGAACGCGGCGGGCGTCGGCGCGAAATTGCCCGGCACGTCCGGAGTGTGCGCCTTGGTAGGCGCGGTCCATTGCTCGAGGTAACGGAGGATCTCGGCCGATTCGTCATATATTGTACTGATGAGCCCGTGATCGGGACAGCCGCGCTCGAGCCAGACCGTGCCATCGCGATCGGCGAGCCACCCTGACAGCCGACGGACCTCGCCCAGCGGCCGCTCGGGGTCCTCGGCGTGGCAGCGCGGGCAGAACGCGTTGACATAGCGGTGCACGCGGAAATCCCGAAGCGGCATACCGACCGAAGGGGTCGAAACCATCCTGGCTCCTGTTCCGCCAGCGCGAGCGCGCCGACTCGGGAGATCACGTTACCGTGGCGCCGCGTGTCCTTGGGGTGACGCGCATTCCAGAGGTCACGCAGCGCCACCCCAACAAGAAAGGGAGCGATGCGACGGCCATCCGACGCGGAAAGCAGCGCACAAACGCTCAGCCATTATTTTGGTCATAGGACGCGACTCCAGGTCAGCTCAGTACAGCACCATCTGCGTGAACGCCGTGTTGTCCGTGAACACGCGATACCCTGACCCGATCAGAGTCGCCCCAAGTTGCGCTAGTGTACCGCCGGTGCGGTGACCAAAAGCTCCAGGATAGCCGCCAACCCCCGCGCTTGGGCTGCCCGTGTCGGCGTTGAACCCGTCGCTGAAAGTCCACGCGAACACGTAGCTCAACGCCGAGTACGCCGGCGGGGAACTCCAACTCGCCGCCCCAGCGGCGTCACTTCCGCTGGGAATGCCAACTGCCGTTGGGGAAA